>DATGHU010000033.1 GCA_035307765.1 bacterium
GCGCCGTGGTAGCTGCTGACCGTCGAGATCCCCATCTTGGACATGACTTTGAGCAGCCCCGACTCGATCGTCTTCCGATATCCGGCGAGGGCGTCGACCGGCGCGCGGCCGGCGCGCTCCGCTTCGTCGGCGATCAACTCATAGACGAGGTACGGGTTGACGGCGTTGGCCCCGAACCCGACCAGGGCCGAGAGCTGGTGAACGGTGCGGGCCTCCCCGGTTTCGGCGATCAGGCTCACCCGCATCCGCAGGCCGCGCCGGATGAGCTCCTGGTGCACGGCCCCGACGGCGAGGAGCATCGGGATCGGCGCGGACGCGGCAGCCGCGCCGCGGTCGGAGAGGATGAGCAGGACGGCCCCCTCCTCGACGTGGTAGACGGCTTCGTCACAGAGCCGGACGACCGCCCGCTCCAACCCCTCCCCCCCTTGGGCGACGGGGAAATCGGCGGGCAGCGTTCGAGTCCGGGCGCCCTCGAGCGCGCGCAGGTCCGAGAGCTGCGCGTTGGTGAGGAGCGGGCTCTCCAGCTCGATCAGCCGCGCGTGCTCGGGGGTTTCTTCGAGATAGTTCGGCCGGACCCCCAGCAGGGTGCGGAGCGACATCACGAGCCGCTCGCGAAGCGGATCGATCGGCGGATTGGTGACCTGGGCAAACCGCTGCTTCACGTAGTCGTAGAGCAGGCGGGGCCGGGCGGAGAGCACGGCGAGCGGCGTGTCATCGCCCATCGACCACACCGGCTCCGCCGCGTCCTTCCACATCGGCTGGAGCACCCGCTGCAGTTCTTCCTGGGTGTACCCAAAGGCGGTGAGCGCCCGCGCCAGGGCTGCGTGGCGGTCGGCGCCGCCGGCCGCCGCCTCATCCTCCTGCGCCACTTCCTCGAGCCGCCGTCGTCCCGCCGACAGCCAGGCGGCGTAGGGACGCCGCCCGGCGCGCTCGGCCTTGATCGTGTCATTGGTCAGGATCCGCCCCGCCGCCGTGTCCACGGCGATCATCCGGCCCGGGCCGAGCCGTCCCTTCTCCACCACTCGTGCCGGGTCGAGGTCGATCACCCCCACCTCGCTCGCCACGACCACCAGTCCGTCGTCGGTGATCGTATACCGTGCCGGGCGCAGCCCGTTCCGATCGAGGGCCGCTCCCACCGCGCGGCCGTCGGTGAACGCCAGGGCCGCAGGCCCGTCCCACGGCTCGGAGAGCCCGGCGTGGAACTCGTAAAAAGCCCGCAGGGCCTCGGGCATATCGGCGACGGTCTCCCAGGCCTCCGGCACGAGCAGCATCATGGCGTGGAGCAGGTCCCGACCGGAATGGACCAGGAGGTCCAGAACGTTGTCAAGCATCGCGCTGTCGCTTCCGCCCGCCTGGATCACCGGCAGCAGGTCGCGCATTCGCTCCCGCCAGAACGGAGAGCGCAGATCGGCCTCGCGGGCGCGCATCCAGTTGACGTTGCCCCACAGTGTGTTGATCTCGCCGTTGTGGGCGAGCAGGCGGAAGGGCTGCGCCAGCGGCCAACTGGGGAACGTGTTCGTGCTGTACCGCTGGTGGAACACGGCGAGGGCCGTCTCGAACTGCGGGTCGCGGAGGTCCGGGTAGAACCGGGGGAGCTGCGGGGCGATGAACATCCCCTTGTAGACAACGGTGTGGTGGGAGAGCGAGGAGATGTACGCGTCGTCGATGCGCTCCGCCGCCCACCGCCGCTCGATTACGTTGCGGGCGAGGTACAGCAGCCGTTCGAAATCCACCGGGCCCAACCGTTCCGGACGGCCGATCATCACCTGCTCGATCTGCGGCCGGGTGCGGGCGGCCTCGCCCCCCAGCGCCGCGACCGCCACGGGCACCTTCCGCCAACCGAAGAGGACCAGCCCTTCCTTAATGATGGTCTCCTCGATGATCGCCCTCGCCCGGGCCTGCCGGCCGGACGCCATCGGCAGGAAGATCATGCCGACCCCGAGATCCGAGTGCCTGGCGACACGGACCCCGAGATGCTGCAGGTCGGAGGCGAGCAGGCGATGGGGAATCTGGGTGAGGATCCCCGCCCCATCGCCCGTCTTGCCGTCGGCGGACACCGCGCCGCGGTGGGTGAGGTTGGCGACCGCCTCGAGCGCGCGCTCGAGAATGGCGTAGCTCCGGCCCCCGGTCGTGGCCACGAACCCGACCCCGCAGCTATCGTGCTCAAACCGTGGGTGATAAAGACCGGACATACCACGACTCCTCCCCGCCGATATCCGCGTATAGCAAAAGCCCGAGAGAGCGATCCTCTTCGATGAGAGGAACCCCTCCCTCGGGCTTTTATCCCAAAGGTGTGGCGCCGCTTAGGCCGCCTGTGCCGCTCGGTCCGGGCCGGCCGCTTGTGGAAGCCGCGGAACCCTAGGCACACTCCCTCTTGCGCCCGACCGTTCCGTCGGGCCGAACAAGCTGATCGGGCGGGCACGATCTCCGCCGGATATTTAGCCATTTTTTACCAAATCCCGAAGGCTTTGTCAATGGGGAAGGTCGATTGTTCGGATTTTTGATCAATGTCACCCGGCCTTTTCCCGAGCCGGGTGGGTGCGCCGGGGAGTCACGTGGCCGCCATCCGCTCGCGGGCAGGGGGCACACCGCGCGTGAACGGTTCCGCGCGACCGGCGGACTCCGCATCCGCCCGCAGTGCGGCGCCGCTCGGAGGCGGGTCTCCCGCCGCGGGGTGCAGGAGCGGATCGCGGGCGGGGAGCCGGGCGCCCGATCGTCCGAGGAGTCTAACCTCAAGAGGCGGGGGGTATGCTACTCCATAGTGGAAACAATGCCTTCCCCGCGGCGGCCGGTAGCAGTGGCCTGGCGTCGATTCGTCTTGACGCCCCTCCAGGCCCTCACGCGAGGCCTCGCCCGGGTGGCGGCCGCCCTGGTGGGAGCGGGGGCGACAGTCGGCCTGGCGATCCGCTCGCGGGTCGCACCATTCGCATCAGCGCAGCGAGCGTCCGGCGGCATCCTGATCCTGCAGAAACAAGTGGCGTCGGCGCAGAGGCAGATCGCGCTCCACCACCAGCGCGAGCGGAAGTTGGCGACCGACCTCCTCAGCGCCGAGCAGGTGGTGGTCGAGATCACCGAGGCCGCGCGGGCTCACGCCCAGGAGACGATCGAGGCGGCCCAACTGGCGGCGGACGAGATCATTCAGGGAGCGCGCGTCACGGCAAACGGTGAACTGGCGCGCGCGCAGGCGGCGGCAGACGACACCCTGCGGACCGCCCGCGCGCAGGCGCACGAGGAACTCACCGGGATCGCCCAGCAATCCGCCGCGCGGATGGAAGAGCTGCAGGCGGCGGCGGACCGGACGATCGCCGAGACTCGACAGATGGTCATCGAGATAAAGCGCGCCGCGGAAGCCCACGCCGCGGCGCTCGCCGAGAAGGCCACCTCATTCGAGGCGGAGCGAGAGGAGTACGCCCAGGGCCTGAAGCTGCTGGTCCAGCGGCACGTCGAAACGCTCGACACGGTCACACAGCTGCACTCGGGCGTGCAGCAAGAGCTTCTGCCTGCGCTCCGCCGGCTGATGGCGGGGCTCAAGGGCGCGGAGGCCGACTGGCTGAAAAGGCGGGGGAGCAAGAACGGGGAGGAGCGGGACCCTCATACCGTCGACATCCCCCCCACCCCTTTCCCTCCCGGCGCCGACGAACTCCCCCCCGCCGGATCCCCCCAGCGCGAGGGGGTGATCACGGTGCGCCACGTCACCTCATTTAAAGAGGCCGCCAAACTCGTCAACACCTTATCCCAGATCCCCGGCGTCCAGGGGATCCGCCTGCGGTCCTACAGCGGCGGCGTGGCGACGGTCGACGTTGCCCTTGGAGGGCGGACCTTCGCCGGGCTCGACCTCAAGGCCCTCGATGGGATCCCGATCGCCGTGGTCGAATCGACGGAGACCCAGTTGGTCCTCCAAGTCGTCCGCGCGCCGCAGCGACCCGCCTAACCCGGAGGGATCACGCCGGGACGTTCCGCCGGTACGCCACCTCGCCCGCCACCAGCGTGAGGGCCACGCTCCCCTCCCGGTCCAAGACGACGAGGTCGGCGTCGCAGCCGGCCGCGATCCGGCCCTTCCGGCCGAGGCCCAGCAGGCGGGCGGGCACAAGGCTCGCCGCCTGCACCGCGTCCCTCAGGCCGATCGACCCCGCCCGTGCGAAGTTGTGGACGCCCCGCACCATCGCCAGCACGCTCCCCGCAAGCGTCCCGTCGGCGAGCCGCGGGACGCCGTCGCGGACCTCGACGGTCTGAGGGCCGAGCGTGTAGCTCCCGCGTCCCATTCCGGCCGCCGCGATCGCGTCCGTCACCAGGGCGATCCGGGCCGGCCCGGCCACCCGCGCGACAAGTTGCAGCGTCGCGGGATGGAGGTGGATGAGGTCGGCGATCACCCCGACGATCAGCGCGGGGGTCAGCAGCGCCGCTCCGGCCGTCCCCGGCTCGCGGTGGTGGAACCCCCGCATCGCGTTGAACAGGTGCGTCACCATACGCGCCCCCCAGCCGACGGCGGCGACCACTTCCTCGGCGGTGGCATCGGTGTGCCCGATCGCCACGACAATCTTCCGCGCGGCGAGCCACCGGACCAGGGCATCGGCTCCCTCAAGTTCGGGAGCCAGCGTGACGATCCGGAGCAGGCCGCCGCCCCGCCGGTGAAACTCTTCGATCTCGGCGATCGAGGGATGACGGAGGTCCTGCGCGCGGTGCGCGCCGCGCCGCAGAGGGTTGAGGTAGGGCCCTTCCAGATGGACCCCCAAGATCTGCGGCAGGGCCCCCCGACGAGGCGCGGCTGCTACGGCCACGGCGATGGCGCTGCGCATTTCCTCGAGCGGGGCGCTGATGACCGTCGGCAGATACGCGGTGACGCCGGTCGCGGCGAGATATCGGCCGAGGAGCGCGTACGCCTCCGGACCGCACCGCATGCAGTCCACGCCGGCTCCTCCGTTGACCTGCAGATCGATAAAGCCGGGAATCAGCGTGGCGTCCGGAAACGCCAGGTGCTCGACGGATTCCGGAGGACGTCCCGCCGCGACCCGGGCGATGCGACCCCCCTCGATCACGACGTGTCCGGGGCTCAGGTCCCTGTCCGCGGCGAACACGGTCCCGGCGGAAACGATCATGCCCCGGTGCTTTCGGCCCGCGCGCGTCACCTCCTGCGGCGATCCGGTGGCCGCACAGACCGATGGTCGGTCGACCGCGACCGCGCTAAGCGCGGCGGTCGGACCGCGGCGTGCGGGAGGCCCGCCGCCGCTCCCCGGAGAATAGGGGACCGTGACGATCCGGCCGATGCGCGAGGCCGATGGGGACGCCTGCGCGGCCATCATGCTCGACCTCCCATTGATGGCGCGGTACGGGGTGACAACGGCGGAGGCGGCGCGGGCCGGGCTCGCGGACGTCTTCGGCGGGACTTGCTGGGGTCTGGTCGCCGAGGAGGACGGGCGCGCCGTCGGATTCGTCATCTACACCCTGCGGGGAACGTTCGTGCACAGCGGCTACGTGCGCACGGTCGCGGTCGCCCCAGACGCGCAGGGACGCGGGATCGGTCGCCGGCTGATGGACGCCGTGGAAGCCGCGATCTTTGCGCAGGGGCCGAACGTGTTCCTCCTCGTGTCGACCGAGAACGCGGGAGCCCAACGGTTCTATGAGGGTCGCGGGTACCGGCGGGTCGGCGAGATCATCGACTACGTGCGGCGGGGCATCACCGAGATCGTCTACCGCAAGACGCTCGGCCCGATTCGGGACCGAGACGCATAAGGGAGGTGCTCGATGTCACTCAAGCGGTTCCTCGCTCTGCTCCTCGTGCTGCCGCTGGCGGCGGGGGTTGGCGCGCTCGCCGCGGTATCCACCACTCAGGCGGCGGCCGGCAAGACCACCCTCACCGTCGGCGTCGATCAGGAGGTCGTCGGGCTGGACCCGAATAAGGTGACGGCCTTCTCCTCATTCCGCCGCATCGACCTGCTCTATAACAAGCTGGTCACCTACGATGCCAACCTCAGGGTGGTGGGCGATCTGGCGGAATCCTGGGACACGCCGGATGCCCGGACCTACGTCTTCCACCTCCGCAAGGGCGTCCAGTTCCACGACGGGCAGGAGATGACCGCCGACGATGTCGTCTTCACGATCGAACGGATCCTCGATCCAAAGACGGCCTCGCCGGGGCGGTCGTACCTCGACGCGATTGAAAGCGTCACCGCCGCCGACCGCGAGACGGTGCGCATTCGCCTCAAGTACCCGCTGGCCTCGCTGCTCTCAGGACTGGCCTCGGGCAACGCCGCGATCGTCGAGAAGACGGCGGTGGAGAAGTCGGGCGACCTCCAGAAGACGGAGGCCGGGACCGGCCCGTTCATGCTCGCGGAGTGGGTGCCGGATAACTTCATGCGGCTCACCAAGAACCCCCACTACTTCAAGCGGGGACTGCCGAAGGTCGATGAGGTCGTGTTTCGCATCATCCCCGAGCAGGCGTCGCTGCTGGCCGGCGTTCGCAATCGGAGCGTCGACATGGCGACGATCTCCGACGGCAGCGTGGTCAAACAAGCTCAGGCGGACCGCGGGTTGACGGTGCTGCAGGTTCCCAGCCTCAATCTGCGGATCTTCTCGTTCAACACCACGCGCCCGCCGTTCACCGATGCGCGAGTGCGAGACGCGATCGCCTACGCCATTGATCGGGAGGCGATCGTCAAGGCGGCGGAGTTCGGGCTCGGCGAGGTGAGCGGCCCGGTCCCGGCGCCGGACAAGCTCTGGGCGCTCCCGGTCGGCGATTTCCCCGAGTACCATCCGAACCCGACCCGGGCGCGGCAGATGCTGCAGGACGCGGGCGCCGCCGGGGCGGCCTTCAAGATCGTCGCCTCGCCGACCTACGAGGGCGGCCTCGCGGTGGCGCAGGTCATCCAGAGCCAGCTGCGCGCCGTGGGCCTCAACCCCACGATCGAGAACATCGAATGGGGCACCTATATCAATCGCTGGGTCAAACGCGATTTCGACACGATGGTCGAACTGCGGGGCGGCGACCCCGACCCCGATCGGTTCCTCTACCGCACGTTTTACAGCACCGGCGCGGTGAACAACTTCCTCTTCAAGGACGCGGGCATCGACAAATTGCTCGACCGCGGCCGGGTGCACGTGGCGGCGGCAGAGCGCAAACCGATCTACGACGATCTGCAGAAGGCGCTGGTGGAAAAGGCCCCGGCGGTGTTTCTCTACGCCCCCTACGAATCACAGGTGTTGCAGCCCTACGTCAAGGGGTTTCGCCTGATCCCGACCGGGGCGCTCAACTACCTGGAACAGACCTCGATCGAGCGATGACGGGCCGCCGGGCCGCGTGATCGCCTATATCGCGACCCGGCTCCTCACCCTCCTCCCCGTCCTCTGGGGGGTCTCGGTGGTGGTGTTTCTCCTCATCCACATGATCCCGGGGGACGCCATCCAGATGTTTCTGGGGACCCAGGTCGCCATGACCCCCGCCCAGATGGATGAGCTCCGGCGCCTCTTCGGGCTCAACAAGTCGCTCCCGCTCCAATACGTCGACTGGATCGGCCGCGTCCTGCGGGGAGACTTCGGCGTCTCCTTGCGCACCAGCCGGGCGGTCCTCCCGGACATCCTGACCCGGCTCCCGGTCAGCGCCGAGCTGACGGCGCTGGCCCTCGTCTTCGCGCTCGCGATCGCGCTTCCGGTGGGCATCGCGTCCGCGCTCAAGCGCGGAAGTGCCGCCGACGCAGCGATCCGCATCGGCGGACTCGTCGGGTTGAGCATCCCCAACTTCTGGCTGGCAACGATGCTGCTGCTCTTCCTGCCCGGCCGCATCCTCCCGATCGCCTCGATCGGCATCTACGTCCGGTTCTTCGCGAACCCCATCGGCAACCTCACCGTGATGGTGCTCCCGGCATTCTCGCTGGGGGTGGTGCTCGCTGCCGTGTTCATGCGGTTCGTGCGCTCCTCACTGCTCGAGGTGCTCGGCGCGGACTACGTACGCACGGCGCGCGCCAAAGGGCTGCGCGAGCACCTGGTGATCAACCGGCACGCCCTCCGCAACGCCCTGATCCCGGTCATCACGGTGGTGGGGTTCCAAGCCGGCTATCTGCTCGGGGGAACGGTGGTCATCGAGGAGGTGTTTGCGCTGCCGGGGATGGGCCGGTTCGCCCTCAACGCCATCAGCCAGCGCGACTACCCGGTCGTGCAGGGGGTGGTGCTCATTATCGCCCTGCTCTTCGTCCTGACGAACATCGTGGTGGACCTGCTGTACGCGTACGTCGACCCCCGGGTACGGTACGAATGAGCCCGTCGGCCGCCGCGGGGCGGACCCGGCCGCGCGCGCCGGCCCCCCTGCGGCCGCGACCGGGCTTGGCGGCGCGCTTCTTCCGCGCGCCCGTGGCGGTGGCGGGCGCCGCCATCGTGGGCGCGTACGTGCTGACGGCGGCGGCCGCGCCGGTGATCTCCGCTCACGACCCGCTGACCATGGCCTCTCAGGCTCTGCTCGCGCCTCCGGGGGGGGCGTACCCCTTCGGCACCGACCAATTCGGAAGAGACCTGCTGAGCCGGCTCGTCTACGGCGCGCGGGTGTCGCTCGCCGTCTCGTTCGCGTCGGTGTGGCTCGCGCTGCTCGTCGGGGGCGCCGCGGGCATCGCCAGCGGGTATTTCGGCGGGTGGCTCGATGGGGTGCTGATGCGGATCATGGACGTGATCTTCGCGTTTCCCGCGGTGCTGCTGGCGATCGCGATCATGGCGGTCGCGGGGACGGCGGTATGGACGATCGTGGTGGCGATCGGTGTCGTCTACACCCCGCAGTTTGCCCGGGTGACGCGCGCCAGCGTCATCGCGACACGCGCGCTGGAGTTCGTCGAAGCGGCCCGAGCGATGGGCGCCGGGACGCGCCGCATCCTGGCGCGCCACATCCTCCCCAACATCGGCGCGCCGCTGATCGTCCAAATCTCGCTCAGCCTGTCGCTGGCGATCTTGACCGAGTCCGCGCTGAGCTTCCTCGGGCTGGGCACCCAGCCCCCCACCCCGTCGTGGGGGAACATGCTCGCCGACTCCCGCCGGTTCATGGCGATCGCCCCCTGGACCGCCGTCTTTCCGGGTGCCGTGATCGCCTGCATCGTGCTCGGATTCAACCTGCTCGGAGACGGCCTCCGAGACTTGCTCGATCCGCGCCTCGGGGTCTGAGGGACGGGACGGGGAAGGAGGACGGCATGGCCACCGACCACGGCCCGGCGACCGAAGCAATCAACCCGCGCACGCGAAACTTGGACCTCCTGCCGGTGCTCGACCAGGCGCGGCTGATGAACGCGGAGGACCGCGAGGTCCCCGCGGCCGTCGCCGCCGTCGTCCCGCAGATCGCCGAGGCCGTCGGCCGGATCGCGGACGCGCTCCGCCGCGGCGGACGGCTGCTGTACGTCGGCGCCGGGACGAGCGGCCGCCTCGCGGTGCTCGACGCCGCCGAGTGTCCGCCGACGTTCGGCACCCCGCCCGACCTGGTCCAGGCCGTGCTGGCGGGGGGGGCCGGCGCGGTCGCCCAGGCCGCGGAGGGCGTCGAGGACGACACGCGCGGCGGGGAGCGGGAAATCGACGCCAGGTCGGTGGGTCCCGACGATATCGTCGTGGGGATCGCGGCGAGCGGGGGCACCCCGTTCGTGCTGGGGGCGGTCCGCCGGGCGCGGGCGCGCGGGGCGGCCACGATCGCCCTCGCCTGCGCTCCCTCCTCCCCGCTCGAGGCGGCCTGCCACATGGCGATCGTGCCGCTCGTTGGGCCCGAGGTCATCGCCGGCAGCACCCGCCTCAAGGCCGGCACCGCCCAGAAGCTGGTCCTCAACATGCTCAGCACCCTCGCGATGGTGCAGTTGGGCAAAGTCTACGGGAACCTGATGGTGGACCTGCGTCCCAGCAACGACAAGCTGCGCCGGCGCGCGGTCCGGATCGTGGAGGCGGCCGCGGGAGCGACGCCGGCCGAGGCGGAAGAGGCGCTCGCGCGCGCGGAGGGCCGGGTGCCGGTCGCGATCATCATGCTGGCGGCAAAACTCGACGCGGCCGCGGCGGCCGATCGGCTGGCGCGGGCGGGGGGAAGCGTCCGCCGGGCGATCGGGGGCGAGCGCCCGTGACCTCCGATCTCTTCGCCCGCCTGCGGGCCAAACCAACGAAGCAGATCGTCGGCATCATCTCCGGCACGTCGGCCGACGGCATCACCGCGGCCGTGGTCGCCGTCACCGACCGCGTGGGGAAGCCGCCCGCCGTCGCGCTCCGCGGCTGGAAGACGACGCCGTATCCGGCCGAGGTGCGGCGTCGGGTGGTCGATCTGTTCACGGAACCGGCGACGACCCAGCGGACGGCATCGCTGCACTATCTCCTCGGCGAACTCTTTGCCGACGCGGCGGTGGCGGCGATCGGCGTCGCCGGGGTGGCCGCACCGGCGGTCGACCTCATTGCCTCCCACGGACAGACCGTCGCCCACGTCGCCGTGCCCGACCCAGCGGATCCTTGGGACCGGGCGGCGACGATGCAGCTCGGCGAAGCCGCGGTGATCGCCGAACGCACCGGCCGGCCGGTCGTCGCGGACTTCCGCGCGGCGGACATGGCGGCGGGCGGGACCGGCGCGCCGTTTGTGCCGTACGCCGACCTGCTGCTGCTCGGGGGCCCCACCGGGCGCATCGCGCTCAACCTCGGGGGGATCTCAAACTTCACGGTGCTCCCCCCCGGCGCGCGGCGCGACGACGTGTACGCCTTCGATTGCGGGCCCTCCAACATGATGCTCGACGGCCTCGCCCTAGCGTTCTACGGCGAGCCGTGCGATCGCGACGGCGCGCGTGCCGCGCGCGGGCGCGTGCGTGAGGACCTGCTGGCGGACTTGATGGGGCATCCCTTTATCTCCGCTCCTCCGCCCAAGGCGGCGGGACACGAGCAGTTCGGGCGCCCCTTTCTCAAGGACCTGATCGGCCGCTGGGGAGCCCTGCCCCCGGAAGACCTCCTGGCCACCGCCACCGTGTTTTCGGCGGAGGCTATTGCCGCGAACATCCGCCGCTTTGTCCTTCCCCGTCACCCCGTCGAGGAGGTGATCGCCTCGGGCGGGGGCGTGCACAACCCGACGCTGATGCGTCGGCTCGCCGCGGCGGTAGCCCCGCTGCACGTGCGGCCGATCGACGAGTTCGGGGTGCCTTCGGACGCCAAGGAGGCCATCGCGTTCGCGCTTCTCGGACACGCCAGCCTGATGGGCATCCCCGGGAACCTCCCCCGAGTGACCGGCGCGCGCCACGAGGCGATTCTCGGGAAGTTTACGTGGCCGCCCGGGGCGCCCGGGGGGTCCGCGTGAACGACCGGGTCGATGCCTCGCCGGCCGGAGCCCTCGCCCCGATCCGGCGCCTCCTCGAGGACGGCGTCGGACGCGCCTATCCGGGCGCGGTCCTGGAGGTTTCCCGCGGCGGCGAGGTGGTCATCCGGTGGACGGTCGGAGCCCGCACGCTGGTCCCCGGGCCGCAGCCCGCCGCGCCCGAGACGATTTACGACCTCGCGTCGCTCACGAAAGTGGTCGTCACCACCCCGCTGATCCTCCAGGCGGCGGCCGAAGGCCGCCTGCGGCTCGACGACCCCATCGCCGCCCACCTGCCCGAGTCCGCCGCGTCGGCAGTCACACTGCGGCACCTGCTGACCCACACGTCCGGCCTCCCGGCGTGGATCCCGTTCTACCTCGAGACGTCCGGCTACGACGCCGTAATCGCGCGGACGGCGGCGATGGCCGCGGACGCCTCACCGGGGTCGCAGGCGGTCTACAGCGACCTGGGATTCATCCTGCTCGGAGAGGTCGCGCGCCGGGCGCTCGGGAAGCCCCTGGACGCGCTCGCGCGCGAGCGCGTCTTCACCCCTCTCGGCATGCACGATACAACGTACCGCCCCCTCCCCGCGCGGCGCGGCCGCATCGCCCCGACAGAGGACGGCACCGCGACCGAACAGGCAATGGTCGGCGAGGAGGGACGACGGCACACCTGGCGCCGCGCTCTGATCTGGGGGGAGGTGCACGACAGCAACGCCCATGCCATGGGGGGCGTCTCCGGGCACGCCGGGCTGTTCGGCACCGCGGACGATCTGACCGCGTACGGGCAAATGTGGCTCGGGGGCGGACGCGGCCCCCGCGGCACGGTCCTCGAGGAGGATCTCGTCCGGGAGGCGACCGTGCGCCGGACCCCGACCGGCACCCGCGGGCTGGGGTGGGCGCTCGCCGGGACCGACGGGTGGTGGGGAGCGGCCCTCTCCCCTCGCGCGTACGGCCATACCGGGTTTACCGGCACGGCGCTGGCGATCGATCCCGCGCACGACCTGGTGATCGTCTTCCTGACCAATGCGATCCATCTCGGACGGGACCGCACGGAAATCCTAGCGCTTCGCCCCAAGATCGCCGCCGCGATCGCCGCGGCGCTTTGCTAGCGCGCGCGGCGCGGGAGGATCGGCTGTCCGGAGTCTCGAAACATGCTCCAGCCCCATGGAGTACTTCCTCGGCGTTGACGGCGGCGCCACCAGCACGACGTGCGCGGTGTGCGACCGCGACGGACGGATCCTCGGCATCGGCCACGGCGGCCCCAGCAACCACATCCTGGCCCCCGGCGGGGAGGCGCGCGCTCGCGCGGCCATTGAGAGCGCGCTGGGGAACGCGCTCGCGGCGGCGGGAGCCTCGCCGTCGGCGTTCGACGCGGCGCAGTTCGGGATGACGGGCATCAACCGCGACTCCGAACCGGCGCGCGTGTTCGGGCGAGTGGTCTCGTCCCTCCTCACGGCCCGGATCACGCAGATCGACAACGACGCGGCCGTGGCGCTGGCCGGCGCGCTGGCCGGCGGGCCGGGGGTCGTGGTCATCGCCGGGACCGGGTCGGTGGCGCTGGGCCGGGATCCGTCGGGCCGGGAGGCGAGGGCCGGCGGGTGGGGATACCTCTTCGGGGACGAGGGGAGCGGGTTCGCACTCGGACTGGGCGGCGTGCGGGCGGCGCTGCGCGCCCGCGATGAAACGGGCGGTCCCACCGTGCTGGAGACCATGATCCCGCAGCGGTTTGGCGCCGACCTCGGCGAGATCCCGCTCCGCTATTACGAGGGCCGGGTGCCGCGGTCGGAGATCGCCGCCCTCGCCTCCGCCGTGACCGCCGCCGCCGCGGACGGCGATCCGGTCGCGCGGACCCTCGTCGACGACGCCGCCGAGGGGCTCGCCGGGATCGCGGCCGCGGTCATCCGGCGCCTGACCTGGCCCGATGGGACGGTGGCGGTCGCCGCCGTGGGCGGCGTGTTCAAGGCGGGCCCGACCCTGCTCGCCCCGCTCAAGGCGGCCATCGCCGCCCGGGCGGCCGGGGCGGTGCTGGTGCCGCCCCGATTTGCCCCGGCGGTCGGCGCGCTGCTGCTGGCGATGCGCGCCGCGGGGGTCCGCCCCACGCCCGAACGGCTGGCGCTGCTCGCCGCGACGTGGGAACTGCGGAGCGCGGCGTGACGTCCCACCTCGTGGATCGGCTGCACCGCCGCCTGATCGTCTCCTGCCAGGCGCTGCCCGGAAGCCCTCTGCGCGATCCGGCCATCATCGCCGCCCTCGCGCAATGCGCCGAACGCGGCGGGGCGGGCGGGGTGCGCATCGACGGCCCGGAGGACGTCGCGGCGACCCGCCGGGCGGTCGCGGTTCCCATCATCGGCCTCTACAAGGTGCGCGGCTCGTCCCCGATCTACATCACCCCGACGCTCGACACGGCGCGCGCCGTCGCTCGGGCCGGGGCCGACATCGTGGCGGTGCAGGCGACCAGAGAACGCAACGCCGCCGGGGACTCCCTCGCGGCGCTCATCGCGGGGGTTCACACGGAGTGCCGCGTCCCGGTGATGGCCGATGTCTCGACCCTGGAGGAAGGCATCGCCGCGGAAGCGGCGGGCGCCGATCTCGTCGCCACCACCATGGCGGGGTACACCCCGCACAGCCGGCAGATCGCCGGGCCGGACCTCGCGCTCGTCCGGGACCTCGCCGGCCGGGTCTCGCTCCCCATCGTTGCCGAAGGGCGGATCCGCACGCCGGACGACGCGGCCGAGGCGTTCGGCGCGGGGGCGTGGGCGGTGGTCGTCGGCCGGGCGATCACGATGCCGGAGTCGATCACCGAAGGGTTCGTGCGCGCGGTGACCGCGGCCCAGGGTCCGCCGGGGGCGGGGCGGCCGACCCCCCACTCCTGAAGATGTGGCCCGCGCGCGCCTGCCGGGACCCGAAGGTCCAAGCCCTGGCTGCGCTCTCTGCCTACGCCCTGGTCTCCGTCCTCTACTTTGGGCTGCCCATCCTCGGGAACCTCTCACGCGCGTACGTCGGAGGCGCGACGGGGAACCCGCACGACCCATCGGCCTTCATGTGGTATCTCGTCTGGTGGCCGTTCGCGCTCGCCCACGGGCTCAACCCCTTCCTGCCGAAGGTCGTCTGGGCTCCGAGCGGTTTCAACTTGGCGTGGGCGACCGGGATCCCCGGGGCGAGCCTGCTGGCCGCACCGATCACGCTGACCGCGGGGCCGGTGGTGGCGTACAACATCCTCTGCCTGCTCGCCCCCCCGCTGGCGGCGTGGAGCGCGTTCCTGCTGTGCCGCCACATCACGCGGGCCTTCTGGCCGGCGGTGCTCGGCGGGTACCTGTTCGGATTCTCCACCTACGAACTCGGCCACATGCTCGGCCACCTCAACCTCGTCCTGACGTTCCTCATCCCCGGGTGCGTCTACCTGGTGCGGCTGCGGCTGGACGACACGCTGAGCCCGCGGGCGTTCACGGCGCTGATGGCGCTCGCGCTGGTGATGCAGTTTTCGTTTTCGACCGAAATTTTCGCCACGATGACCCTCCTCGGCGTGATCGCCATGGGGACGGGGTACTGGATCCTGCCGGGCGAGATGCGGCCGCGCCTCCGCGCCACCGGCCTCCACATCGCCTTGGCCTATGGGCTGGCCGCGGTGGCCCTCAGCCCGTACCTGTACTACGTGTTCGCGCAGGGGTTTCCGCGGACGCCGTTGTATCCGCCGGCGCGGTACGCGGCCCCGCTGCACACCTTCCTCATCCCCACCCCGGTCACATATCTCGGCGGGCATCTCTACCAGGCGATCACCGGCGTGCGGCCCCAGCACCTCGACGAGCGCACCGCGTATCTGGGCGCCCCGCTGCTCGCCATCGTCGGGCTCTACGGCGTCCGCCGCTGGCGCGCCCCCGCCGTGAAGTTCCTGGTACTCCTGTTCGGGCTGATCTGCGTGGCGTCGCTGGGACCCGATCTCCACCTGGGCGACCTGCATCTCCCGCTGCCGTGGGCCCTGCTCACGGGGCTGCCGATCATCAATCACGCGCTGCCGGCGCGGGTCACCGTCTACGCGTTCCTCATCGCCGCCCTCATCGCCGCCCTGTGGACGCGGGCGGCCGAGACCCCGCGCTGGGCAACGTGGACGCTTGTTCCGCTCACCGTCCTCAGCCTGCTGCCGAACTTGGGGCTGGCCAGCACGACCTCCGATCTCGACACGCCCCCGCTGTTCACGCAGGGACTCTACAAACGGTACCTCGCGCCGGGGGAAAACATCCTGATCTTCCCCTACGGCCCGATCGGCAACAGCATGCTGTGGCAGGCGCAAACCGGCATGTACTTCCGGATGGCGGAGGGGTACCTGGGGCCGATCGTTCCCCGGGAGTTCAAACGCTGGCCGATCGTCAGGGGGTTCTACGCTCGCGAGTTCACCCCGGCCGACCGCAGGCGGTTGATCTCGTTTCTCCGGGCGCATGACGTCCGGACGGTCATCGTCGTGGGCGGGAGCGCGGGGCGGTGGCCGCAGGTCCTCTCCGCGTTGGGCACGCCGCCCATCCGCGCGGGCGGGGTGATGCTCTACACGGTGCCGAGCGGCGTTTTGGATGCGCCGCGCCGCGCGGCGGCCCCGCTGGAGAAGTCGCTCGCCGTCATCGGGCGAGGAACAACGGGTTTGTCCACGCGCGGCCGCCCGACGGCCCGGTGACCTCCACGCGCAGGAACTTTTCCCGGCCGAGGAGCGCGTAGGTCGCGCTGGTGAGGGGCGATCCGTCCGCGACCACCCGCCGCCCCCACCGGTGATCGCAGGCAAACCTCACCTCGGCCGCTCCCGGCGGCGCGATGCGCACCGTCGCTGTCTGCCCGTCGAACGTCACGTCGTCCAGCACCGGCCCCGTGGACCCGTAGAACGCCCCCGCCCCGAGCGCGCCGACCACCGCCTCCGGCGTGAGCGTCTCCGCCCGCAGCATCGTCCAGGCCTGCCCGAAGTCCCGCAGGCGCCAGTGGGCGTCGTCGTTCGCCGCTCCCAGCAGCGGCTTGCCGAGGCTCAGACAGTCGTCCCAGTGCACCCCGCTGTACCCTTTCCCGATCTCGATCTCGGTGTTGGCGTTGAACACCTCGATCCCGGCGATCCCCTCCAAGGGCAGCAGGTCGTCCAACACCAGCCCGCTCCAGTAGGGATGCGCGACGAATACGACGGCGCCGGCCCGGCGGAGCGCGCCGATCACGTCCTGGACGGGGAGCCGGTAACGCGCCGCCACGTCGCGCGGGAGATCGACCATCTCCCGCAGGCCGATGCCGACGAGATGGTAGGGCTGGCCGGCCCGGGACCGGCCGACGTCCACCTCGGTCCCCGGGACCAGCAGCGGCCGCGCGCGTCCCCCGGCGGGGGGAGGGGTCAGCTGGTTGTGATCGGTGATCGCGACAAAGTCGTACCCCTGCTCGCCGTACCAGGCGACGAGGGTGTCGACGGACCGCCCCCCGTCGGAGTTCGTGGTGTGGCAGTGAAAGATGCCCCGGTACCACCGCCCCGCCTGCGCAAACGGATTGACCAGTCCCACGCGTCCCCCTCCTCAGGCCGTTCCCGGCTCGGACGTCACCCATCCCCGCGTGCGCGCCACCGCGCGCCGCCATCCCGCGTACCCCGCCTCGCGGCGCGCGGCCGACCAAGTGGGCTCGAACCGGCGGTCCACTTCCCACTGCTCGCGCAACCCGTCGAGCGAGCCCCACACCCCGCCGGCCAGCCCCGCGGCGTAGGCGACGCCAAGGGCGGTGGTCTCGCTGACCGTGGGGCGGATCACGGGGATCCCCAGGATGTCCGCCTGGAGCTGCATCAGGAAATCGTTGCGCGACGCCCCCCCGTCCACCCGGAGGCCGGAGAGGCGGATGCCCGCGTCCTGCTCCATCGCCTCCAGCACCTCCCGGGTCTGATAGCAGATCGCCTCCAGCGTGGCGCGGACCAGGTGCGCACGGGTGATGTAGCGGGTGAGGCCGACGATCACGCCGCGGGCATCCATGTCCCAGTGGGGCGCGAAGAGACCGGAGAACGCCGGCACGAAGTAGATGCCGCCCGCGTCGGCCACGCTCGCCGCGATCGCTTCGGTCTCCGCCGCGGTCCGGATCAAGCCCAGGTTATCCCTCAACCACTGCACCGCCGCGCCGGCGACGGCGACCGACCCCTCGAGCGCGAACGCCACCTCGTGCGGGAGCGCATAGGCCATCGTCGACAGGAGCCCGTGGCGGCTGGCCACGGGGTGGTCGCCCGTGTGCGCCAGGAGGAAGCAGCCCGTCCCGTACGTGTTCTTCGCGTCGCCGGGCCGGTAGCAGGTCTGCCCGACGAGCGCGGCCTGCTGGTCCCCCAGGTCTCCGGCCACCGCGACGCGCGCGCCGAACGGGCCGTCCGCGAGCGTGACCCCATACCGCTCGCTGCTCAGCCGGATCTGGGGCAGGATCGCCGGCGGCAGGTCCGCGAGCCGGAGCATTTCGTCGTCCCACGCCCGGGCTCGGAGGTCCATCAGCATGGTGCGCGAGGCGTTCGTCGCGTCGGTCACGTGCACCCCGCCCGCCGGACCCCCGGTGAGCCACCAGATGATCCACGAGTCCATCGTGCCGAAGCAGACCCCGCCCCGCTCCGCGTGCGACCGCACCCCCGGCACGTGCTCGAGGATCCAGGCGGCCTTCAGCGCGGAAAAGTAGGTCGCGATCGGCAGCCCGGTGCGCCCCCGCACGGCGGGCTCCACCCCCCGCGCGATCAGCGCCTGGCATGCCTCGCGCGTTCGCGTATCCTGCCAGACGATCGCGCGGTAGAGCGGCCGCCCGGTCCGCCGGTCCCACAGCACCGTCGTCTCACGCTGGTTGGTCACCCCGACGGCGGCGAGACGGCCCGCCGCCCCCCCCGCGCGCGCGAGCGCGCCGCGAACCACGCGTACGGTCTTCTCCCAGATCTCCTCGGGATCGTGCTCCACCCATCCCGGCTGAGGGGTCAGCTGCGAATGTTCTTCGTAGGCGCCCGCCACCGGCCGGCCGGCCTCGTCGAACAGCATGCATCGGGTCCCGGTCGTCCCTTGGTCGATCGCCGCCACGAGGGGGCCGGGCCCGGCCCCCTCGTGCCGCGGGAGGGGATGCGGCATGGCAACCGGGGCTTAGGCGACTCCCATCGTGCGGTTGTACACGGCGATGGCCTGGTCGACGCTCCGCGCCGCGTCGTCGAGCGCCTGCCGGGTAGACTTCCGGCCGAGGACCCTCGCCTCGATCGCTTCCTCGGACTTCTGCCGCGCCTCCGGGAACACCCCGAGCAGCGCTCCCTGGGTCGCGCGGTTGATCGGACTGCTGCGCAGTTCGCTGATCGCGGTCAGGAATTGTGGGTGGGCGGCCAGCGCGGCCTGCGCCACCGGCTCGCGGTACGCGTCCTTGCGGATCGGGAAGTACCCCGTGCCGACATACCACGCCGCCTGCTGCGCGGGCGCGCTGATAAACTTGACGAACTCCCACGCGGCCTGCTGTTCTTTTTCCGGCCGGTTTTTCAGGATCCACGCCGACGCCCCGCCCACGATGCTCCCGCCGGTCTTCGCCGCCGGGGGCTTGGGGAAGTACCCGGTCCCCACCTCGAACTGGCCCGCCGCCCCCCGCAGCAGGCTCGCCAGCACCGCCGTCGAGTCCACCGTCATCGCGGTCTGGCCAGCGACGAACGCGCGCTGGCTCGCCGCGGTCGGCCGCCCCGGGTTGGTGGCGATCCCGTCTTTCACCATTCCCGCCCACCAGTCCAGGATGCGGGCCCCCGCCTCCTCCCGGTTGTAGACGACCTCGCTGGCCGGCTTATCCCGACCGTTGCCGTTGTTGGCGTACAGGGCGCCCTGGCGGGCGAGGAGCTGCTCAAAGAACCATCCGTAGATCGCGATCGTGATCCCCGACTTCGTTGTGCCGCTCTGGACCAACTTCCGCGCGGCCGCGTCGATCTCCTCAAACGTCCGCGGGGGCTGCTTCGGGTCCAGCCCCGCCTTCTTGAACATATCGACGTTGTAGTATAGGATCGCGCTCGAGGTGTTGAACGGCATCGAGTAGAGACGATCTCCCACCCGGTAGTAGGCGAGGATGTTCGGCTCGAATTGGGCGAGGCTGAACTTCTCGCGATCGATGAAGTCCTGCATCGGCACGATCCCCTTGCTGTCGATCATGAACCGGGTGCCGATGTCGTACACCTGGGCCACCGCCGGCACCGCCGTGGACTGGATCGAGGCGCGCAGCTTGTTCACGGCGTCGTCGTAGGATCCCTGGAACTGGGCCTCCACCTGGATGTCCGTGCGCGAGGCGTTGAACCGGTCCACGAACGCCTTGACCACCGTCTCCCCGAGGTTGCCGCCCATCGAGTGCCAGAAGACGATCCGGGTCGGCGCCTGCGCCCGCACCACGGCCGGAGCGAGCCCGACGCCCGCGGCGGCGACCCCCACCGTCCCGGCCGCGGCGAGAAAGTGACGTCTGGTCATGCGCGTGCGTGTCATCATCCACCTCCGTCTGAGTGAGGCTTACCCTTAGGCCTACGCGCCGTTGGCGTCGTAGGATCCATTGCCCGCCGCCGGACGGCTCCCCTGCCACCCCCTCGGGGGGCCGCTCACCCTTTGACCGCCCCCGCCGTCAGGCCCCGCACCACGTGCCGGTAGCCGATCAGGAACAGGAACACCGTCGGGGCGACGATCATGACGATCCCCGCCATGACGAGGCTCCAGGAGACCGACTCCTGTGACTGCAGGAGGGCCAGGCCGATCTGCACCGTCCGCATCTGCTGCGAGTTGATGACCAAGAGCGGCCACAGGTACTGGTTCCAGGTGGACAGGAAGGCATAGATCGTCAGCGTCGCGAACGCCGGCCGCGCGAGCGGCACCACGATCGTCGCCAGGTATCGACGCCGCGAGCAGCCGTCGATCAGCGCGGCGTGCCAGAGCTCTCGCGGGATCGAGAGGAAGAACTGGCGGAGGAGGAACGTCCCAAACGCCGTCGCCAGGTACGGGGCGACGAGGGCCGGATAGGTGTCGAGCCATCCCACGCTCCGGATCGTCAGGTAGTTGGGGATGAGGGTGACCTCGCCCGGGATCATCAGCGTGGAGAGAAACAGGAAGAACAGCGCCTGGCGCCCGGGAAACTCGATGTAACTGAAGGCGAACGCCGCCAGCGCCGCGGTGACCAGCTCTCCCACCGTCACCGCTCCCGACTGGATGAAGGAGTTGAGGAGGAACCGCGCGATCGGCGCGGCCCGCAAGGCGTCGGAGTAATTCGCGAAGTCGAAGGTGCGCGGCCACAGGGACGGCGGGTACTGGTTGACCTCGGCCGGAGTCTTCAGGCTGGTCGCCACCGCGTAGAGGAGAGGAAACAACACGATCAGGCCGAGGGCCAGCATCAGCGCGTTGAGTCCCCACTCCGCCGCGGTCCGCTTCCAGGAGCGCCGTGAGGCCCGAGCGCCCGCGGGGCCGCGGTCCGTCACCGGCGGGGACCCCGGGGTCATTGGTAGGTCACGAACCGCTCGAACACGGTGAACTGCGCCGCGGTGAGGATCAGCACGAGGACGAACAGCAGCATCGCTTGCGCCGCCGCCAGCCCGAACCGGAAGTTGAAGAACGCATTTCGGTAGATGGAGTAGACGATGACGTTCGTCGCCTCCACCGGCCCGCCCTGGGTGAGGATGTTCACCTGGCCGAACGACTGCAGGACGCCGATCGTGGCGACGACGCCGACAAAGAACAACGCGGGCGAGATCGCCGGGATCACCACGTTCCGGAACACCCCCCACCGGCCCGCCCCATCGATCCGGGCCGCCTCGGTCAACTCGTCGGGCACGCCCTGGAGGGCGGCCAGGAGCACCACGACATTGAACCCGAGGTCCTTCCAGACGGTCGTCGCCGCCACCGCCATCAGAGCCCATCGCGGATCGGTGAGCCATCCCACCTTCGGCAGATGGATGAGGCCGAGGAGGTAGTTGAGCATGCCGACGTTCGGATCCAGGAGCCATTCCCAGATCAGTGCCGCCGCCGCGATGCTCACCGCGATCGTGAACGAGTAGGCGGTGCGGTACGCGACCACCCCCCGAATCTTCCGGTTGGCCAGCATGGCGAGCGGCAGCCCCAGGACGATGCCGGCGGGAACCGTGTACAGCGCGAAGAGAAAGGTGACGCGCAGGCTGTTCAGGAACGCCGGATCCTGCAGCAGTTGGGAGTAGTTGCTGCCGCCGATGAACAACCCCAACCCTCCGAGGGGGCTGGTCTCGTAGAGGCTGAGCTGGACGTTCTTCAGCAGCGGGTAAAAGACGAAGACGGCAAAGACCGCGAGCGACGGGAGGAGGTAGGCGAGGGCCCCCAGGAGATCGCGGCGGCCCCGCGCACGGGCCCGCCGCCGCACCGCATCCCCCGCGTCCCTGCCCGTCCCCCGCCCGCTCAACGCGGCCCCCTTCCCGGGGTGGGGGTGGGCAGCAGCCCGCGGAGGTCCTCCAGCACGAACTCGGGGCGGACGGCCGCGCCGGCGAGGTCGGCCCGTCGGGTCGCACCCGTCAGCACGAGGGCCGTGTGCATGCCGGCGCCGACGCCCATCGCCACATCGGTGGACAGCCGGTCGCCCACCATGATCGTCAGCCCCGCCGGAAGGGCGAGGCGGGCCAGGACGGCGCGGGCCATCACGGGCGAGGGCTTCCCCACCACCTCTTCCACCTTCGCTCCCGTCGAGGCCTCAATCGCGGCCACCACGGCGGCGCAGTCCGGCAGGCCTCCCCCTGGCACCGGGCAGTACGGATCCGGGTTGGTGGCGACGAATCGGGCGCCGGCCCTGATCGCGTCGAACGCGATCTGCAATTTGCGGTAGTCAAACCCCCGGTCGAACGCGGCGACCACGACCTCGACCCGGCCGGCCTCCTCGGTCAGGGAGAACCCCGCCGCCCGCAGTTCGTCCAGAAACGACGGCTCCCCGATCACGAACAAGCGCCGGCCGGGAAACCGACTGCGCAGGTACTCGACCATGACCCCGGAAGAATTCAGCACGTCATCGGCGGACGTCGGAATCGTGAGCGCGGTCAACAGATCAGCGTACGCCGCCCGGGAGCGCAGGGGATTGTTCGAGAGGAAGACCACCCGGCTCCCCGCGGCCCGGAGCCCGGCGATCGTCTCCGCCGCGCCGGGCAGCAGGGTGTCGCCGAGATACACGGTGCCGTCGAGGTCGAGCGCATACCCCGGATACCAGCCGGGGCGCGCCGATCCATCGGTCATGGCGCAGTCTTCGAGGCTTGGATGCCCGCTGCCTTCCCCTCCCCCCAAGGGAAACGGCGGCCGTGCTTCGAAGGGCATAGCGGTCACGACGCAGAGAGGAGCGCGCCCATGCCAGGCCGTCACTTCCTGCAGATCCCCGGCCCGACCAACGTCCCGGATCGGATCCTCCGGGCCATGGACCGCCCCGTGCCCGACCATCGCGGACCTGAGCTCCCGCCGCTCGTCGCCGAGATCCTGACCGGGCTGAAGCGGGTCTTCCAGACCGCGCGCGGGGAGATCGTCCTCTATCCGGCGTCGGGAACCGGCGCCTGGGAAGCCTCCCTGGTGAACACCGTCAGCCCGGGCGACCGGGTGCTCGCCTTCAACAACGGATACTTCAGCCACCTCTACGCTGAGGTCGCCCGGCGGCTGGGGGCAGTGGTGAACGAAATCGATCTCACCTGGGGAGACGGCATCCCGCCCCGGCTGGTGCACGACCTGCTCGCCCAGGACGCCGCGGGGACGTATAAGGCGGTCCTCGCGGTGCACAACGAAACCTCGACCGGGGTCACCTCCGACCTCAAAGCGATCCGGGAAGCGATGCGCGCGGCGAAACATCCCGCCCTGCTATTGGTCGACGCCGTCAGCGGCCTGGCGAGCGTGGATCTCCGCTTCGACGAGTGGGAGATCGACGTCGCCCTCACCGGCAGCCAGAAAGGGCTGATGCTGCCCCCTGGGATGGCGATCCTGTGCGCGAGTCCGCGGGCGATCGAGGCGAGCGCGCGGGTCACGACGCCGCGGTACTTCTTCGACTGGCGACCGGTTTTGGAGGAAAGCCGGCGCGGGTACTTCCCCTACACGCCGGCGACGCTCCTGCTCTACGGTCTGCGCGAGGCGGTCCGGATGCTTCTGGAAGAGGGGCTCCCCAATGTCTTCGCCCGGCACCGCCGCCTGGCGGGAGCCGTCCGCCGGGCGGTCACGGCCACCGGGCTGTCCATCCTGTGCCGCGACCCCGTGCTCTCCTCGCCCAGCCTGACCACGGTGCTCGTCCCCGAGCACGCGGACGCCGACGCCGTGGTGCGCGCGGGGGCGGCCCGCCTCAACCTCGCGCTCGGGACCGGGCTCGGCCGCCTCAAAGGAAAAGCGTTCCGGATCGGGCACCTCGGCGCCCTCAACGAGCTTGAGGTCCTCGCCACCATCGGCGGAATGGAGATGGCATGTGCCGTGGCCGGCATCCGCCTGCCCCTCGGCGCCGGTCTCACGGCCTGCCTGCACGCGCTCATGGAGCAACACGCCCCGGCCGCCGCGGCGATCTGACGGCAGGCGGACCACTCGCCGCCGGCGCCGCGGACACGGTCCAAACCACCGCGGGAACACCGCGCACCTGCTCGACCCGCTCCCCGCTGCGACGAGCACCGCGGCGAACCGGGAGCACCGGATGCTCACGCGGTGACGGGGATCGGCTCCCCGTTGACGCCCGTGTGCCCGTGACGATCGACGCGCCGCGTGCCGCCCCGCCCCGGGACGCCGGGGCGGGCTACAGGTTCTCGATGGGGACGGGCTCGATCGGGTCCGCCGGCGAAAATCGAAACACCCGCGAGTAAAAGTACAGTTCACCGTCCAGCGCCCGCTTGATGTTCTCCGCGCGGCGAAACCCGTGCTGCTCTCCCTCGAAGGCCAGATAGGCCACGGGGAGTCCCTTCGCCCTGAGCGCCGCGACCATCAGCTCCGCCTGATTCGGCGGCACGATCTTGTCGTCGAGCCCCTGGAAGAGAATCATCGGGCAGGCAATCCGATCGACGGAGTGGATCGGCGACCGCTCGCGGTAGCGCTCCCGCATCTCGGGGTAGGGGCCGACCAACCGCTCGAGGTAGCGGGACTCGAACTTGTGGGTGTCCCGCACGAAGACCTCGAGGTCGCCGATGCCGAAGTGGCTCGCCCCCGCCTTGAAGACGGATCGAAACGCCAGCGCGCACAGGGTCGTGTACCCTCCCGCGCTCCCCCCGCGGATGATCAGCCGGGTGCCATCGACCAGCCCGCGCCGCACCATCTCCCGCGCGCCGTTGACGCAATCATCCACGTCGACCACGCCCCATTCCCCGTTGAGCCGCTCGCGGTACCGGCGGCCGTAGCCGGTGCTACCCCCGTAGTTCACGTCGAGGAAGGCGAAGCCCCGGCTGGTCCAGTACTGAACCCCCAGGTCGAGCGTGGCGGAGGCCGCGCCGGTCGGGCCGCCGTGGCTCCGGACCAGGAGCGGGGGCTTCTCGCCGTCGGGCGCCGCAAAGTCCCGGTTGCGCGGGGGGTAAAAGAACCCGTGCGCCGTCTGCCCACCCTCGGTCGGGAATTCGACCGGTTCCGCCAGAGAGAGGTATCCGGGATCGACCGTGATTTCCCCCGAACGGCGCAGCACCTCCGTTCGACGGGAAGCCAGATCGATCCGAAGAATCGCCGTGGCGGCGCTCGGGGACCCGGCCCCCAGGACGACGTATCCCGGCCCGGCGCGCACGCTCCACACCTCGGAGAAGGACGGTTCGATCGCCTCGAGTCCACCACGCGCCGCGTCCAACACCCCCAGGTGCCACATCCCTCGTGCCTTGTGGGCGCAGATGATGCGGCCGGGGCCGTCGAAGCCGTAGGTAGACATCCCGAACACCCACTGCGCCGTCCCAAACTCCCCGGCCATGCCACACAGCGGCTCGACCTGCCCGCCACGCCACCGGTAGAGATTCCACCACCCCGTCCGATCGGAGACAAAGTGGAGGACGCCGTCGGGCGACCACTCCGGCTGAAAGATCGACTCCCGCTCGCCCCCCGCGATCAACTCGCTCCGCCCCAATCCCCCGTCGTCCCGGACCTCCGCGGTCCACAACTCGGTCCCGTCCCAGGGCATGTTGGGATGGCGCCAGGTGAGCCAAGCCAATCGCGACCCGTCGGGGCTGAGGCGGGGGTTGGAGTAAAAGTCGTTGCCGGAGACGAGCACGCGCCCCGCAGAGGGACGGCGCAGGTCGATTCGCACGAGCGTATTCACCGCCTCGCGCGCCGGATCGGTGTGGTCCTCGCGCACACAGACCAGGCCCTCACGCGGCCGGTCGATGATCGCATCGGCGTACCGCCACTGCCCGGGGGGGGTCAGCGGCTCGGGGGCCCCCCCGGGGGCCCGTCGATACAGACGGTGGTCCCCAAAATGCGAAAAGTACACGGTCCCTCCCGCGGCGAGGAACGCCCCCCCGCCGTATTCGTGCACGCGGGTGCGGGCGTTGAACTGGGGGGGGACGACATCCTGCGTCCGCCCGTCCGGCGTGCGGCGGACAACGGTGCTCCTGCCGCCCTCGGTCGGGCGCGTCTCCACCCAATAGATGTCCTCGCCGTCGACGGCGATCTCCCCGAGCCCAACCGTGTGGGATACGATCAGGTCTGAGGTGACGGGGGATTTCCACGAACCGTGGGGCGCGATGCGGCGATCGGGCATGCGAGTGCTCCTCTGCCTATGGATGGCGGGCGGATCTTGCACCGCCCGGTTCAGCCGGCCGCACGGGGTGGAGGCGGAGACCTTGGACAGCACCACGCCGGGTTTGAAAGCCGATCGGGTCAGGACCGAATCATGCCGACCGCCAGCCGGACGGAGCCGCCCACGCGGCGACGACAATGCTTACGCCGCCGCCGGCGCGCGGTCCTGCGCTGTGAAATGCCCCAAATCGACGTGAAGAGAAGAAGCTGTCAGTGCCGACAGACGCTCACGGGTTAGGGGGTCGCCGAGGGGTGACCGTCCCGATAGAGCCACCGGTACATGCCGGCGGACTGGAGCACCGTCTTCACGTA
This sequence comes from bacterium, assembly GCA_035307765.1. Classification (NCBI taxonomy): domain Bacteria; species bacterium. Next base: position 26,269 of record DATGHU010000033.1, read on the forward strand.
CAACCGGGTTTCGGTGTACGGAATCTCCTCGACAAACGCATCGGGGTCAAACACGCCCCGCCGCGCCTCCCAGCCCCGGACCGCCTCGGGGCCCGCGTTGTAGGCGGCGATGGCCAGATCGACCCTGTTGAACAGGTGAAGGAGCTCCTCCAACACCACGGCCCCCAACGAGATGTTGGTCTGCGGGTCAACGAGTCCCCGCAGATCCGGCGCCGGCATCCCGGCCAGACGGGCCGCGCCCTTCGCCGTTCCCGGCAGCAGCTGCATCAGTCCATACGCGTTGGCGGGTGAGACGGCATTGGGATCGAACCGGCTCTCCTCGCGGATGATCCCCGCCACGAGATAGGGATCGACCCCGGTTCGCCCGGCCGCGCGCGTCACGGTCTCCCAAAACGCCTGCGGGTATAGGCCTTCCCAGAGCAGCAGCGGCAGCCCGCGTCCGGAGCCACCGGCGGCGTCGCGCACCTGCTCGGCCATCGCAATCGCTCGACCGACATCGCCTTGCTGGGCGTAGCGCTGGCTGAGGCGCGCCCCGATGCTTTCACGATACTTCGACGGGACCGATGCCGCGGCCGCGGTCAACTCCATCGTCGCGTCATCGATCTGCGCGAGCGCGTCCAGCTCGCGAAACTTGTCGAACGACGGGACTTCTCCCAAAGGCGGATCCGCAAGCGGCGTCACGGTCGCCCTGATCGGTTGGTTGAGCCGCGCCGCTCCCCGCTGTCCGTAATACGAATCGGGGTACTCGGCGGCGACGCGCCGGTACCCATCCTGCGCCTGGTCCTTCTGCCCGAGCGCCTCGGCCGCGCGCCCCGCCCAGTACAGCGCCGCGGGGGCGGCCTCCCCGCCCCGCTCCTGGGCCACGCGCATCCAGGCGGAGCGGGCGGGGCCGAGCTCGTGCGACCGGAACCGCACCCACCCCACCGCCCACAACGCCCGCTGCCCCCACAGGGTGCCGGGGAACCGCTCCCCGGCCTCGCGGAAAAGCCCCATCGCCGGGCCGAGCGCCCCCCGATCTTGGCGCACTTCCCCGATCGCGAACAGGGACCGCGGAGCGAGCGAGGAGCCGGGATAGTCCTTGATCAGCTCTCGGGCGATTGCCAGCGCGTCGCCCTCGCGATCCCGCCGCAACGCGATCCGCTCGAGATAGTACAGCGAGTCGTCGCCGTGCGATCGATGGAGGTTCACGACCCTGCGAAAGTCGGAGCCGGCGTCATCGAGATGGCCGCTCTGGAACGCCATGACCCCGAGCTGGTACAGGGCGTCGTCCGCGACCCGCCAACCGTCGGGCATGCCGAGCACGCGCTGGAGCTCGGCCCGCGCCGGAGCGAAGTTTCCCCCGCCCATGTCGGCCAGCGCGCGTCCGTAGAACACCTCGGGGGGGGTGGTGTCGGACGGCAGAGGATGGACCGCCGCCAGGGCCTGCAGACGGGTCCACGCCGGCTTCCAGAATGGGCTGCCCTCGAATCCCCAGCGGACCCGGCGGTACGCCTGCGCCGCCTCCGCCCAACGATTGGACTGCAACAGCGCTTCGCCCATGTCGAACCACGCCTGCGCGGCGTGGGCCCCCTGCCCGTACGCCTCCAGGTATCGATGGAAGGCGTCCGGCGTGTCGGGGGCATGGATGCCCCAGAGGCTCTCGGCCTCCCAGAACAGCGCGAGGCCGCGCAGCGAACTCGTGGCGAATCGCGTCAAGAGATCCTGAAACTCTTGCGCGGCGGCGTTGTAATCACCGGCGTGAAACGCGGCCACCGCCCGGTAGTAGATCGCGTGATCGGCAAGGACGGGGAGCTTCGTCTCGGCCTCGCTGAACGCGGACTCGGCCAGCGCAAACTTCTCCATCTGCAGGTTGATGATCCCGAGCAGATAGGCCGCCCGGCCGCCGTTGACGCCGGGGTCCGATTCCAGAGCATCGAGCACGATGCGGGCCTGAGCGAGGTGACCGAGGCTGTACGCCTCCACGGCGTTTTTGAGGTCTTCGTCAGGCGTGGCGAGCGCACGGATGGGCCCCGTCAGCCCAAGTCCGAGGATCAACCCCACGGCGATAACGGTGCGCGTCCCCACACCTCCTATGAGTGCCATGATCGCGCTCGCGATAGACCGTGGGAACACCATCCGGCGGTCGGGGTCGAATGAATCAGAGGAAACCCGGGCGGCGCCGGGTGTCAAAATCTCGGTCGAGGTGTTCGACGGTCTTCGCGGCCCCCCCTGCGGAGGGCCCGGGTGGGGCGCGCTACTTGCCGGCGCCCTGCGAGTAGATCGCCCGGAGGCTGCTGAGGTAGAGCACGCCGTGCGGGGCGCGGGTCGGATCGGTCTCCACGACGTAAAACGACGTCCACGTGATCGGGTAGGTGAGCCCCGCGGGCAGCTGGGCCGTCACCGAGCGCCATCCCACCCAGGTCACGCGGCGTGCAAAGGTGACGGTGCCGGGGGGACCGCTGGCCTGGTCATACGTCCCCCGGAGCCAGACCCCGCTCCCATCGCCATGTACCCAGAGCGTCATCCCCGTGGGCGTGCCGGTGAGGCCGAGTCGGGTCATCAGGTACGCCGCTCGGGTGGTCGGCCCATCGAGACGGAACGCCAGCTCCGCGGATGGACGATGCGCATGACTGGGGGCGGTGACCAGGGCAACCGAGCCGGTGACGCTGTCCGGGTACCCACGAAACGCCCAGTCTCCGCGATCGAATTGGGACACAGGCCGCGCGGCGCTCCCGATCGCGACGTGCACCTGAGCCGCCACACCGCCGAGGTGAACGCTGATCGTCCCCTTCCCGGGTCTGTCCCCCGCGACGAACTCTCCAGGCGCCGCGATGGTGCCGAGGGCGGGCGGGTTCACGACCCACGTTCCGGAAGCGGTCGGCAAGATCACCGGGTGGCCCTCGGCGTCGAGTCCCGAGAGCGCGAAACTCCATCCGGCGCCCGGGACCAGCGTGACCGACTCCGGGCTGACCACGACGCGCCTCAGGCGATTCACCACGACAACCCGGACCGATCCCGCTGCCGGTCCGCTTTGCACCTGGAGCACACCGTCGCCGGGAGCGGTGCCCGCGGTGAGGACCCCGTTGGTGTACGTCGCAATTGGCGGCAGCGCCGAGACCTGAAGCGGCTCCGGCGGGGGCACCGGGTTGCCCTGCGCGTCGACACCGATCGTCAGCAGGGATGCCGCCGCCCCGGCGAAAAGGTACAGCGGTTGGTTGGCGTTAACCATGAGCCTGACGGCCGCACCGGGCACGGACGTGCTCTGGATGAGCAGCGCATCGGCGACCGGGCGCTCCCGGCCGTCGGAGGGGGAGTTGACGACGGTCGGCGCGGGTTGCCCCGGAAGCCGGGCGACGAGGGTGGCCGATCCGCCGCTGTCAAAGGCCATCGCCTGGTAGGCACCGAGCCACTGCATGTAGGCGCCGAACTGGGGCCGGGTGAGCCCGATGCTGAGGTTCGGCTGGCGGCCGTCGACCTCGACGAACGTGAGCGTGCGGCCGTCCCGCGCGATGCCGACGGCGATCACCGGGTTGCGGTGGTCGCGCTCCTGCGGCGACGGGGCATCGGGGTCGTCGACCACCTGCCCGTTCTGCACGAGCACCGGCCCGCCCCCGATGATCCCCTGGAAGTCCCGCCAGTCGGGATCCGTCGTCAGGTTCAGCTGGACGACCGCGCCGGCGGTGAGCTTCTGCGTGAGCCAATCCGCACCGCTCCCCCGGCCGAGAAGGATGACCTCGCCCTTGGGGAAAGGCGCGTAGAACGCCTGTTGCGGCCACACCTGCTTGACGAAGTACCGGCCCGAATCGGGCAGGCCCGACCCGGCCAGAGGCGTCACCGAATCCGGCTTCACGAGCAAGGGGCTGGAATCGTCGGCCGGACTCAGCTCCACGACCATCTGTCGCACGCCCGAATCCGGCGGGGGAGCGCCAAACCCGCGCACGTCGGAGAGGGCGACCACCCCGTCCGTCGGCAACGCGCTATTGTAGCCGTCGAGGGGATGCGTCTCTCCGGTCTCGGGCAGCGCGACGGTCCCGGTCCACCGGAACCGGACGATGCGGGCGGTCCCGTCCTTCCCGATGGCCAGGGCCACGAACCGCCACGGGCTGCGGAGCAACCCCTCGTCGCGGACGAGGATGTTGAGCGGGATCCCCGACCCGCCGATATCAAAGTAGTCCGCGTTGACGCCTGCGATCGCCCCGTTCCGCAGCACGAGCGAGGAGGTCGTCTCATCATCGCTCATCAACCGGTCGTGGGCCAGCGCCGTGGTCACGCGGACCGTGGGGTTGTTAAGGTCCACCCGGAGGTGGTGGATTTCGAGCGGTCCGTCCGTCGTGGTGAGGCCGAAGTGGCTGTAGAGCACGCCCGAGGCGACGGGGACGGTGAAGCCTGAGGAGAACAGCACCGCCGGCCAGTTGGCCGGGAGCGACTGCGCCAGGCCCCGACCGGCGAGACCGAGGCATGAGACGAACACCAGCCAACCGAGGAAACGACGATGTCTGGGTGAGCACATTCGGCGACCCGTCCGATGCTGCAACGTCTGCGTCAACCGATCCATTCGCCGCTCGGCGGCGCCGTCCTGCCTTGGCGACGATTTTTGCGGCGCCGATCGCTCGCAACACCAGGAGACCGCCGGCATCCCGACGAAGCGCCGTCGAGTGTCCGCTGAAGATCGCCACGCCCCGGCCTGGACCCTTTGGCTCCTGCTGGCAGGGGGGACTGTGCTGCTGGCCGGGATGCCGCTGCCCCTCACCGACGGCGTGACCGCCTTCTACGGGAAGATCGCCAAGAACATCCTCGCCTCGGGCGACTGGCTCACCCTCCATCACCGGATCATGCCGGTCGTGGACAAACCGCCCATGACGTTCTGGCTGATGAGCGCCTGCATGGCGGTGTTCGGCACCGGGGAGTGGGTCCTCCGGGTCTGGCACATCGGCCTCGCCATCGCGACGGTGCTGACCACGTTCGCGCTGGCCCGCCTCGCCCTGCCCCGGCCTCAGGCGCTCCTTTCCGCCCTCATTCTGTTGACGACGATGCAGTTCTTCTATCAAAGCCTTGTCCCGGAGCAACACATTCCGCTCACGCTCTTCGTCACGCTGGCCGTCTACGGGTTCCTTCGGTGGGAGCGCGGAGCCCCCGGCGCCGCTGCCGTCCTCGCCTCGTGCGCGGTGGCCTGCGCCGTGCTGTCGATCGGCCTCGCCGGCCTGGTGATGCCGGTGCTGATCGTCGGCGCCCACCTCATGGTCGACCGCCCCCGTCTCCCCCCCCGCCCGCTCCCCGTGGCCATCCTCGCGGTCCTCGTCTTCCTCGGCCTGACCGCTCCTTGGTTCGTCATCGGGATCCTCCGCCAGGGCCGACCGTTTGCCGACACCTTCTTTCTCGGCGGCACCCTCGGCGTGGGACGGTACTTCCATCACGTGCAGACCTCGCCGACCACGGTACCCTGGTGGGCCGGGTTCGGGGCGTACGTGCTGCTGGTCCCCCTCGGATTCCTTCCGTGGACCGGGTGGCTGTGGCCGGCGCTGAGGGGCGGGTGGGCAGCCAGGCGCGAGGAACCCCTGCTCTGGACCTGCACGCTGTGGGTCATCGTGGTGCTGGGGTTCCTGTCCCTCTCCCTGGGAGACAAATCGAGCCGGTACATCCTCCCGGTCTTTCCCCCGCTCGCGGTGCTGGCCGGGCACGCGCTGGGCCAGCCCCGGTGGGCGAAACAGGCGGCCGCGGTTTCGCTCGCCGCGGCCCTGCCGCTGCTGGGCGTCGTGGCCGTCGTCCCTTTTTGGAAGTTTCCCGAGGAGTCTCGACACTACGCCCCGCTCTTCTGGGCGTTCCTCCCACCGTTCGCTCTGGCGCTCGCCAGCTATGCGGCCCTCACGTTTCTGGGCCGTCCGCGGAGGGCGATCGTGGTGCTGGCGGCGATGACGCTGCTCGCCTACGGGCTGGCGATGGCGATGCTGGCCCGAACGTGGGACCAGATCTCACCGTGGCGACCGCTCGCGCGGATCATCAACGCCATCCCGGTCGCCGATGCTCAGGTGCTGGTCCTGGGGGCATTCAATGAGTTCGCCGACTACTACATCGACAGGCCGGTCGAGTTCGTGAACGGGGATACGCTCGCCCGAGCCTGGCGGGGGGGACGCGTCCTGGCCATCGTGCCGGAGGCCGCCGCAGGATCGCCCGTCCTGCCCACGCCCACGGTCCTCGCCATCACCCCGAGCGGCCTCGCGCTTGTCAGCAACTTCCCAATTTCCCCGCCGCGGTGAAGCGGCGGGCTACTTCTTCTTTGGAGCCGCCGGGGCCGGGGCCGTCTTCGTCGGGGCGCCTGACTGCGGGGTCGGCTTCACCGGCTGAGCGAGCCCCAGGAACGTCTTCACCGAGCCCGGGAGGCTGTCGAAGGCGTTCGCGGCCAAGTGGTACTGGAGCGCCAGCGCCGGATCCGTGGCGAGCCACCCGCCCTTCGGCTCTTTGTACACCTGCACGAGAAACTGCGCGTCGGCGGCACCGTCGGTCTGAATCTCAAACGCCGGTGTCCCGGACGGCGCCGAGGCGAGGGGCTCCACCTTGTCGGCATCGGTGAGGTTCATGGTCGAGAACAAAGAAGAGATGTCGGCGTCGGAGAGCCCGCCGCCGGTAAAGCCCGGCCCCTGGCGCCGGACGGCCAGGGTTTGGGCGCCGCGGCGCCAGGTGAGGCTGGTGAGGTCCTGGCTATTGTATGGAAGGAGTCGCCGGCTGACGAGCGACAGCGCATCCGGGGTCTCCTTTCCGACGATCGAACCGTCGAGCTCCAGGACCGCCTGCGAGCCGGCGGCCGCCGCGTAGGCGATCTTCCCCCGCTGGGCGAGGAGGATCCGCAGCGGCTCGGGATGGTCCTTCACCGTCACATCGATGGTCACCGCGGGGTGATCCAGTCCGTAGGCGGAAAGGTCCGTCGTCCCGTCGTGGAACACCTTGGCCTCGGTGGTCGTGAGCGGGAAAAAGAGGTCCGTCACCTTGAAATCGTCGGCCGGCCATGCGTGCGGGCCCTCGATCTTCCACCGGTCCGGGCCCAGCCGATCGACGACCAGCGTCCCGGTCGGCGAGACGATTCGGACTTTCTGGACGTCGGCGTTCGCGAAGTCCGCGACCGTCTTCTGACGGAGGTCGGTCGCCGACTTGGCCAAGGCATCCCGGGTGGAGCTGTCGATCTCATAAATCTTCCCCCCCGGCTGCACGCGCGCGTACGACACCGACCCGACCGGAGCGGGTTTGCCGATTTCGAGCGAAACGGTCTGTCCCTTGGACGCGCCGAGCGTAATCTGCGCGGTGGGGGCGTCGAGTCCGTAGGCATGAACGTCACCCCCCGTGCCGAGCGTTTGCGTCGGCACGACACCCGTGATGGTGTCGAGCAGGCCGCTCACCGCGAAGGACGCCGCCGGGACCTTGATCGGACGGGTCAGCTCCCAGTGGGTGGCGTCTCGGCGGGAGAGCTCGACCTGGCCCTTGGAAGAGACCAGGGCGATCGTGGTGATATCCTTGCTCGCCAGCTGCACGAGGTGCTTCGCCTCTTCCGCCCGCTGCGCTTGCGGTCGGTCGACGAGGAAGATGTATCCGATGACGATGGCGAGCGCAACGGCAAGGCCAACCGTGATCCGGGGGCTCACAGGCTTCTCCTTCTAAAGTAGACCGTGCCGCCAAGCAGCAGGAGGGCAAGCGGAAGCGCAACCACGCTGCCCAAAAACAGGTAGCGCCCTTGGGTCCCCGCGATGATGAACGCGTCAAAGGGGGAGGTGCGCGGGGCGATGCTCACGAGGTCGCCGGACTGCGTCAACCACGCCACGGCGCTCGTAAAGAGGTCACGGTTCCCCACCAGTCCGATGTAGGTGTTTCGGATGAACGCGCTGTTGCCGAAAATCACCGCCGATCCCTTGGGGGCCGCCGCTGCGGGCGGCTGGGGTCCGGACGCGGTCGCGTCCGGTTTCTTGGCGGGGGTCGGGGGGGCGCTGGGCGCGGGGGCCACCTCAACCGCCAGCGTGGCCGGGCCCTTGACGTCGGTCCCCGGTTCGAACCGGAGGTTGTCGGTGTTCAGATTGACTTTGACGTAACTCGCGTCCGAGCTCTTCACGACCGGCGTCACCGTCAGTCCCAGCGTTTTGGCCTGCGGGGCCAGCGGGGTGCTCAGCGGAAACGCGGTGGCGACGGTAAAGTTCTGCGTGATGTCGTTGAACGGATACTGGGTGACGATCGGAACCCGCGGGTCCCCGCCCAGGAGCCGGGAGACGGGGTCGATGACGACGCCGCCGGGGGCGGCAACATGAAAGGTGGTTTCGAGCCATGTCCGGATCCCCGAGGGCGTCTGGGGATCGATCAAGATCAGTAGCTTCCCCCCGTTCGCGAAGTACCGGTCGAGGGCGTCCCGCTCCTGAGGGAGAAAGTCTCGGGTGGGCGAAGGGACCACCACCGCGTTCGCATCGTCCGGCACCTGGCCGGTCTGAACGAGCAGCAGGGGCTTGACGTCAAACCCCTTACCCGTCAGCGCCTGCTTCACCGTCCCCATCCCGTTCCGGGTAAAGTCATCGAGCGGGGCTTCGCCCTCGCCCTGGAGCGCATAGACGACCTTTTTTGACGTCTGCAGAAGATGCAGCAGCCCGTTCGTCAGCTGTTCCTCGGTGTCCGAATCGACGGTGTAGGAGGCCTTCCCGCGGGTGAGGACGATCTGCCCGTAGGAGGTGATCTTGTACTTCTGGGCGTCCGCGGGATTGCGATCGGGGTCCACGATCCGGTATTGGAAGTTCTTCGAGTAGTATTGATAGATGGTGAGGAACTGCCGGTAACTCGACGCCGTGTCCGCGTTGGGGAAGGCCACCGCGTCCACCGGACCGGGCAGGGATCGGAGCACCTTGATCGTTTGGGGCGAGAGCGAGTGCTCGCGGGTTGCGGTCAAGTCCCAGCGCGTGTGGTGTTCGCTTCCCAGGTAGTTCAAGGCGGCGAGAAGGGCCGCGATGAGCACCGCGGAGACCAGTGCGTTGGCCGTCAACAGGGTGTTGCGCCGCTGCATCGCCCTACCTCCACTTCCGGGACTCGAGCGCGAGGATCCCCAGGAACAAGAAGAATCCTCCCAGGCTGAGGAAGAAGACGATATCCGTCGTGTCGATGACCCCTGTCGCCATGTTCTGGAAGTGTGAGGAGACCGACAACGCGGAGAGGACCTGCTGCACCCCCGTGCTGGAGTTCTGCTGAGCGAAGCCCAGGACGTAGAACATCAACAGTAGCCCGAATCCGATCGCGGCGGACACGATCTGGTTTTCGTTGAGGGTCGAGGCAAACAATCCGATGGCGAGCATCGCCCCTCCCAGCAGCACCAGCCCGAGATACGTCGCCGCGAGCAATCCCCAATCCAACCGCCCGATCAACGCGAGACCGAGAGGCATGTACGTGCTGATCGCCAAGAGGACGCCGAAGAGGAGGAGGACCGCAAGGTACTTCCCCAACACGATCGCCGTGGTCGTGACCGGGGAGGTCGCCAGCAACTCCATGGTGCGGGCCCGATCCTCCTCGGAGACCAGCCGCATGGTGAGCACGGGCACGAGCAGCATCAAGATGAACACCGTATCGCCGTAGAGCGGGCTGAAGATGATCCGTGTCGGGTTGAAATCCGGCGGCGGCGTTCCCTGCAGCTGCAGGACTTGCAACGTGTAGACCCCGACCAACGAGAAGTACAGCCACCCCATGATGACAAAGAACATCGCGAGCGCCACGTAGGCGATCGGTGAGCTGAACAGCTGCCGGAGCTCCTTGCGGGCAATGATCAACGTCCCCCTCATGTGCGGTGATCCTCCGGCGCCTCCTCGTGCGTCACCAACTTCAAGAACACGTCCTCCATGCTCATCGCCAACGGACGGAGCTCCAACAGGCCCACCCCCGCCTCAACGATCATCCGGGCGATCGTCTCGCGCAGGTCTTTGCCCAGGGCCGCTTCGACGATAACCTCCCCTTTCGCGGCGCCGTGGGTGACGTGCACCACTCCCGGGAGCGCCGCGAGGCGCCCGCTCAGTCCGCCGTCGGGGCGGGCGACCCGCACCAGGGTCTTCTCCGATCGTCGAAGCCGCGCGGCCAACTGCTCGTAGGTGTCGACGGCCACGATGCTGCCCTGGTTAATGATGATCACCCGATCGCACACCGCGGTCGCTTCGGGGAGGATGTGGGTGCTGAGAATGATGGTGTGGTTCCCGCGCAGGCCTTTGATGACGTTTCGAATCTCAACGATCTGGCGCGGATCCATCGCCGACGTCGGCTCGTCGAGGATCAGCACGTCGGGGTCGTGCACGATCGCGTGGGCCAGTCCTACCCGCTGGCGGTACCCTCGGGAGAGGTTGCGGAGCAGCCGATCGGCGACCTCGGCGACCGCGCAGAGCGAGATCGCCCGGTCCACGGCCGCGTCGACCCGGCGCCGCTCCACCCCCTTCAGCCTGGCCACGAACCGCAGGTACTCACGGGTGGTCAGGTCGTCGTAGAGAGGCACGGTCTCGGGCAGGTACCCCAAATGCCGCTTGGCCTCGAGGGGTTTTTGCACCACGTCAAATCCCGCCACGGTCGCCCGCCCCGCGGTGGGGGCGAGGAACCCGGTGAGAATCCGCATCGTCGTGGTCTTCCCCGCTCCGTTCGGTCCCAGGAATCCAAGGATCTCGCCTGGCTTCGCCTGGAACGACACGTCTCGAATCGCCCAGCGCTCGCCGTAGTTGCGGGACAATGAGTCGGCCTGGATCACGATCCTGACTCCCTTTCGCGCGGCCTGAAATGCCCCGGCCAAACCGCGATCGGATCGCAGGAATGCCAGGGAGGAGGCCGCAAGCGAACAGCCTCTATCCTAATCTGGAGTGCCGGATGTTTGCAAGGGGGGAGAGGAGCTGCGTTCCGACCTGCGAATGCTTCTCCATGCGCATGCCGATGCAATTCGGAAGCATCCTGGTCGTGGCCCTCCTCGTGGTCGACCTCGCGACGGCCGCGACGCCGGTGGCGGCGGCCCGCCACACCCCTCCCCGTCTTGCGTTGTGGATGGAGCCCGGGGCCAATCTTCGAATCCTCACGACCGTCGACGGTGTGGAGCGTACCCTCGATCGCGCGCGTGCCGCTGGGGTCGATGTGGTCATCCCCGAGGCCAAGAACGCCTGGGGATACGTCACCTATCCCAGCGCGTTCGCGCCCACCATCGATACGTCGCCAATCCCCCATTCGGCCCCCCCGGCCTACCCGCCGCCGACGGAGTGGTATCCGCACGGCTACGATATGTTGGGTACGATCGTTCGAGAAGCTCACGCGCGCGGGATGCGCGTCGACGCCGCGGTGAACACCTTTGGCGAAGGCTACTCACCGCTCGGCGTGGGGCCTGCCTTTGCGCACCCGGAGTGGCAGGCCACCGCGTACCTCGGCACGCGATCGATTCTGGCGCCCGATGGAACATCCTACGTACTCGCCGGAGTAGATGTTCCCCGGGAGGCGAACGCGCTCGTGCTCTACACCCCCGCCTCCGGCCCCTCCGCCCCTTCCTCCCGCTGGGGAGTCGAGGTGGCGGTAGAGGGGGGACACGTCACCGATGCGCGAGACCGCGCGGCGGGCGCCGCCGATCCCGGCCCCACCCCCATCCCACGCCACGGGTACGTGCTCTCCGCGCACGGCGACGCGGCACGCTGGCTGGCGCGCGCCCTTCCCGTGGGGGCCGCGGTCACCCTGGGCCCGGCGGAGGTCCGGATGGTGCCGTCCGCGGCGCACAGTATTTTCGCGTTCGCCAACCCGGCCGATCCGCGGGTCTACGGGTACGAGCTCGCGGTGATCTATGAACTGGTGACCCGGTACGACCTGGACGGCATCATCCTGGACCGAACAAGGTACCAGGACATCACCGAGGACTTCTCCCCCCTCAGCCGGGCGCGCTTCGAGGCGTTCGTGGGGCACCCCGTGGCACACTGGCCGCAAGACATCTACGCGTATGAGGCGAGCGGGTACTGGGTCAAGCGCGTGCCCGGCCGGCTGTACCGGCAATGGCTGGGGTACCGTGCGCACTCGATCCTGACGTTTACACGCGCCGTGACCGGGATGGTCCACTCGCTGAAACCGCAGATGGCGGTCGGGATGTATGTCGGCGCCTGGTATCCCGTGTACTACGAAGAAGGGGTCAACTGGGCCAGTCCGGAGGTGCACCCCCCCTACCCCTGGATCGGCCCGGAGTGGGTGCGGTCCGGCCTGGCACCCCTCCTCGACTACCTCATGATCGGCCTCTATTACCGCCCGATCACCGTGTGGGACGCACGCGCGCAGCACGCCAACCCCGAAACCAGCATCGAGGGAGGGGCGTGGCTCGCAACCTCGCTGGTCCAGGGAGCCACCCCCGTTGTCGGTTCACTCCTGGTCTCCCTGTACGACGGGGCACCCAATCGGCTGGCGCGGGCGGTGCGGACGTCGCAAGTCTGGACCCGGGGGACGATGCTCTTCGACCTCGTCTATCTGAACGAGGACGATCTGTGGCCGGGTGTTCCCAGCGCGGACGCGCCATAATCGGAAGGGGCCCCTCGGCGTGCGAGAGGCCCCTCCGCGTCCACGTGCGTTTCCGATCGATCGTTTCTTACGCGCTTCCTAAGGATCTGCGAGCAGAGAAAGCGCTGGTCTGCCCTCCAGCCGTACCGTCGACGTCCAGCTGAGCCGCAGCGTGGGCGACGGCCGGTGTAGGCGAACGCGCTACCCGGTCACCACCTCGCTTTGCGAATACTGGCGGCAGATCGGACGGTACAGCGAGGAGCGTCTACTATGATCCATCCGCATCACCTCCTTTTGTAACTAACCACAATCATGACGCCCACGCCCCTCTGCGTCAAGGGTTGTTTCGCCGAGCGGGAACGTGGGCATCTAATCTGCCCCGATGCTTATCGCTTCTTCGAGTGCGCCCGCAACCATACGGCGATGCCGTCGCGGGTGGAGGTCCCCCGGGCAACGTTCGTGATGAACTCGACCGACTCGTGGGCCGGGGTCAAGCTAAGCCGGTAGCCGGCTCCCTCAATAAAGAGCCTGGCGGCCTCGAGCGCCGTGCGCTTGTTGCCATCGTGGAAGACCTGGTCTCGGGTCAGCCGGTCCAGATAGAACGCCGCCATGTCCCACACCGACGGTTGGGGGCGCAGGGCGATCCGGGTCTGGACGAAGTTTACGAGCGAGTCCAGGCTCGGGGGATAAACCACGTTTTGCTCCCCCGCGAGGTACAGTCCTCCCGTGGCATGGATCATGCGCTGGTTAACCGTCTTTAGCTGTTCAACCGTAAGGTATTTCATCGTTTCGCCAACGCCTCCCAGACCGTTCGGTAGTCTCGAAGGCTGCGCTCTAAGCTACCGGTGAACACTCGTTCGCTCAGGGACTCAGGGGCGGGCAACGGCCTTGATCGGCGGGCTCCTGTGGACCGCGATCGTACCACTTTGATTCGGGTCCTCGGCGACGGGCGATTTCTGACAATCCGCCGCCGTCTGGCGCCGGATTTGTCCCGGGAGGCCGAAGATTTGGGCCGACGCGGCGAACTAGGCCGCCGCACGCGCGATTTTGTGGATGCACCTGGCATGTATGAACTCCCTCGAATTAATCTAGCATGGCTGTATAGTAGGTGCAATCCCCTATGGGGCTACCAGGCCTCTGAGGCCTCTAGACAGCGCACCAGCAGATGACTGAAAGCGAGGAATGGCAATATATGGAGCCAGGATGAGTACTGATGGAAAATCGTGGGATATATCTGATATTCAGCCGAATTTGGTCAAAAATCAAACAGCGCCAAAGAACGAAAGCCTGGTTAACACCGAGGACACCGGAGAGGCGCTTCCGGTGTCCTCAATCGCCACGAATGGGATGAACGGGTTGAATGTAGGGTGGAGTTAACCGACGACTCGGACGTTTTGGGCCTGCGGCCCCTTTTGCCCCTGGGTAATCTCAAACTCGACGATCTGGCCCTCCTCCAGGTTGCGGAAGCCCTCCCCGGCGATCCCGGTGTAGTGAACGAACACGTCCTTTCCTTCCTCTGGCGTAATAAATCCATAACCTTTCTCTCGATTAAACCATTTCACAGTACCCTTTGGCATACGCTCGTTCTTCCTCCCCCGGGGGCCGGTTGCCCTGATTCCGATCCCTTTATACCACGGCACCTCCGCGAATCCTGCCTGCAAAGCCTCCCCCGAGGGACCCCCCCGCTTCCCCGAAGCGCTCCAGCGTGTACCCCCGGAGGTCCTCGGGGAGCGTCTCGCCAACGACCACCGCGGCCATCGCCTCCCCGATCAACGGACAGAGGGTCACACCGCTGTGAGTTGCGGCCACGAACAAGTTGTCAACACCAGGCACCGCTCCCAGTATGGGCAACCCATCGTCCGGAACCGCCCGGATCCCGGCGAAGGCGCGGATGACCCGCGCCGTCCCGAGCGGTGGAAGCAGCCGGACGCCCGCACGCGCGACCTGCCTGATCTGGTCCAAGGCGGCCTCCCGGCTCATGCCCACCTCTTCCTGGGTGTAACCGAAGAGGACCTCTCCGGTGACCAGTTGCCGGGCGCCGTGTATGGTGTGACGAAGTAGCGGGGGCAGGGCTTCGCTTACCAGAACGTGACCCCGCACCTGGTGGATGGGGATCGCGACACCGATCTCCCGACCAATCTGCGGGGCCCACGGCCCCACCGCCAGCACCAAGGAGCGCACCTCGACCTCGCCCCGGGGGCTCTCGAGGAGAAAGCCATTGGCGAGGGCGCGGGTGGAGACATGGCCGCAGTGATACCAGGCGGTGGCCCCGTGGGCACGCGCCGCGGCTGACAACCGCCGCACCAAGAGGAACGGATTCACGCTGCCGTCGAGTGGCGAATAGGTCGCGCCCAGGATGCCGGGGGAGAGCGCCGGCTCCCGCCGCAGGACCTCGTCGCGCGGAAGCCAGCGCACCTCGATCCCGGCCGCCGTCTGACGATCCACCAGCACCCCGGCGGTGTGGGCGTCCTCCTCGGTCAGTGCGGGAGCGAGGCCCCCCGTCCGAAGGTACTCAATAGGGCCGATGGCCTCCTGAAGGGACGGAAAGCGCTCCGCGCTGCGCAAGTTCGCTCGAGCATAGGCGGCGGGCGCCTTCGTGTGAACCCACACCCACGCGGAGGTGGCGGACGACGTTCCTCCTCCCGGCCCTTCGCGATCGAGGAGGATGCAGGAAACCTGGCGGCGCGCCAGATGATAGGCGATCGAGCATCCGACGACCCCCGCCCCCAGGATGCCGACGTCGAAGGTCGACGGTTCAGCCATCGACCCCGGGCCGAGCCGCGGCCTCGCCGTCAGGGCCGGCAAGAGCGGACAGGGGAATCGGGCGAACCGGCGGGCGCACCCGAGGTAACGGCACTTGCCCGATCGGTACCCCCAGCGCTCCGCTGAGCCACTGCATGACCGGAGGACCGCACCGCCGCCACTGGCACACCCCCATCCCGCAGCGGGTCCACCGCTTCAACTCGTCGGGCGTCCGGGCGCCGTCGTCCAGCCCGGCCTGCAGCGCCGCCAGCGTCACGCCCTGACACGGACACACCACGGTCTCAGGCGGTCCCTGCCAGCGCTCGACGACCGCGTCGGGCATTGCGCCGATCACGATCGATTCCCGCGCCCTTGCGCACAGGGACGCCGACATCGCCCGGAGCTGACCCCAGGATTCTTCGATCTTCGCCTCGGGATCGGGAAGGAGATGGAGCCCGCGGAGGGCGGACCGCGCGGCGAGCCGCCCCGACTCCGCCGCCGCGCGCGGCGTGTCCACGCCTCCGCCGTCCCCGGCGATGTAGATCTCGGAGGTGGGGCCGTGCAGCGCCAGGGTCCGATCATATCGCGGGACGAATCCGCCGAGCCTGGGATGATAGACGCACGGGGTCCCCGCGAGCCGGACCAGATCCGTGAGCGGCTCGCGTGGAGATTCCACGCACAGCAGCCGGCACTCGTGCTCGGTCCCGTCCGCGAGCACCACCCGGTCCAGCGCTTCCTCCCCTCTCGCCCCGGCGACGGGGCCGGGAATAACGGGAATCTCCTGAGGAAGTCCCTTCGGGCGCTCTGCGCTCACCATCAGGACCTGGGTCCCTCGCTCGGACATTCGCGTCGCGAGCGTGGCCGCGTCGGCTCCCCCGACGACCACGGCAGGTCCGGCGGCCGGATCGACCTTGCCGGCGCGGACCAGTTCCCAACCCCCCTCCAGGGTATGGACCCCCCGCAGCGTCCACCCCGGAAAGGGGACGAGCCACTCGTGGGCTCCGGGGGCCAGGACGATCGCGTCGGCGGCGACCTCGCGGGTCCGCCCGGCGCGCAGCACGGCCAGGGAACGGCCGAAGATCCCCCAGACTGTACTCCCCCTCCACACTTCGACCGACCGGAGGTCGCGCATCAGTCCCTCGGCGAGCCCCCGCGCGCCGGGGACGATCACCGCGCGTCCGCCGAGCACGGGACGTTCCTCGATCAGGAGCACGCGCGCCCCCGCGGCCCGCGCCTCGCCCGCGGCGGCGAGCCCGGCCGGACCGCCGCCCACAACGGCGATTTGGACCCGAATCGGGGTCACGGTGACGACGTTCGCCGCAGGGCCGCCACGACGGCTTCGGGCACGATCGGCAACTCCTCGACGCGGGCGCCGCTGGCATCCATGATGGCGTTCGCCACCGCGGCGGCCACCGGCACGACGGGAGGCTCCCCCACCCCCTTCGCCCCGTAGGGACCCCGCTCCGACGGAACCTCCACCAGGGTCACCTCGATCGCCGGGACGTCTGCGGCGCGGGGGAGCGCGTAGTCGAGGAACGTCCCGGTCGCGACCGATCCGTTCTCGTCGTAGATCATCCGCTCGAGCAGGGCCCAGCCGATCCCCTGCGCCACCCCCCCGTGAATCTGGCCCCGCACCGCCGCTGGGTTGATCGCCCGCCCGACGTCTTGGACCACGGCGTAGTCGACAACCCGCACCCGACCCGAATCCGCGTCCAGCCGGATGCGGGCCACATGCGCGCCGAACGCCGGCGCCCGCTGGACGATCGCTTCGGAAGCGACGCCGAACAGCGGTGGATGAGCTGCGCCAAAACCAGAGGTGAGCTTCACGAGCTCGGCCACCGCAACGCTGCGCGTGGGGACGCCGCGGACGCGCACCGCGCCGTCGACGACTTCCAGATCCGCTTCCGCCGCCTCGAGTTGTGTGGCCGCCAACCCCAGGAGCTGACGACGCGCCTCTTCGGCCGCCTTGACCACGGCCGAGCCCACCGTGTAGGTAATCTTGCTCCCGCCGGACATCCCGGCAGCCGGCGCGCTGTCGCTGTCGGCCCCCACCACCCGGACTCGTGACACCGGAAGCCCGAGCATCTCCGCCGCGATTTGCGCGAGCCCGGTGGCCGTCCCGCTGATGTCGACCGAGCCAACGATGACCTGCGCGGTGCCATCGGGGTTCATCTTCACGCAGGCGCTCGCCGGCTCGAGACCGCCGAGCCACCCCCCGGCCGCGACCCCCACCCCCCGGCCGCCGCGGTCGCGATTGCGCCAGAGCGGCGTCTCCTGCGCGGCGCGGAGCACCTCGCGGAGCCCGATCCGCGGCCAGGAGTCACCGTTTGGCATGGGGTCCCCGCCCTGGGAGGCGTTCCGGATCCGGAACTCGATTGGGTCGAGCCCCAGCGAGCGTGCCAAATCGTCCATCACCGACTCGAGGGCAAACGCCGCCTGCGGAGCGCCGGGGGCCCGATAGGCGCCGACCGGCGCTTTGTGGGTCAGGACCTCACGCCCCTGGATATCCAGGTGGGGAGCTTGGTAGTTGCCGCCGAGCATCAACGCAGCGATGTTCAGCGGCGCGCCGGGGAGCGCGCCCGCGTCGAAGAGGAGGCGCGCCTGGATCGCGGTCACCGAGCCGTCTCGGCGCGCGCCAACCCGAACCTCCAGAGCCGACTGGGGCGCGGGCGTGGCGGTCCGGAACTCGTCGGAACGGGTCAGCACGACGCGTACCGGCCGCCGCAGCACCATCGCCATCGCCCCGGCGATAGGTTCCAGGAGCAGGATTTTAGCCCCGAAGCCGCCACCGACCGCCATCGGGACGATGCGCACGGCCGATTCCGGGAGCCCGAGCACCTGCGCGACGTTTTCGCGTGAGTAGAATAGCGCCTGGGTGGCCGTCCACACCGTAAGCCGCCTCGCCGCCGAATCGTAATCCGCGATGGTGGCGTGAGGCTCGAGATAGGCTTGGTGGATCACCGAGGTCCGGAACGACCGCGCAATCACCAGGTCTGCCTCGCGCAGCCCGCGGTCGATGTCGCCGCGCGCGAATCGAACCCGGCTCGTGACGTTGCTGGGCCTCTGGTCCGCCGGACCCTCGTCGACCTTGAGCGCCGCGTGGAGGCTCGCCTCGCCGCTCTTTCCCGCCAGATCGGGCTGCACAAGCGGAGATGCGGGGTCGGCCGCAGCGACCGGATCGATCAACACAGGCAGCGCGCCGAATTCCGCAGCGGCGGCAAGCCGCTCCAACCCGTCCGCCGCCGCCGCCTCGCTCTCCGCGACGATGGCGGCGACGGGCTCGCCGACAAATCGCACCTCTCCCTTCGCGAGCAGATAGCGTCCGCGCGCGTTGGGTACCGCGTCCCCGAAGGGCAGATCCTGCTCGCAGATCACCGCGACGACCCCGGGCACCGCCAGCGCGGCGGCGACCGGGAGGCGACGGATTCGAGCGTGCGCGTAGGGGCTCAAAAAAAGACGGGCGTGAAGCAGCCCGCGCATCTCCTCGTCCGCGACAAAATGTGTACGACCGGTGACTTTCTCCTCCCCATCGACCCGCGGGAGCGACCGTCCGATCGCCGAAAACGCCATGCGCGATGCCCCTCACCCGTTGTCCCCCAGACACACGATGAACTGCGGCGGCACGCTGGGGGCGCTTGACTGTTTCCAGCCCCGCCCGAGGGGCTCCTGCTCGCACGATCTCAAGGGAACCTGCCAACGTTTAGCGAACGCTGTGGGGAAAACTGGGTAAACACTGGGAGGGAAGTGGGGGGTCACGCCGGTCCACGGTCTCTCCCGAAGGGTCCACCCCGGGGGGTTCATGCCGAGGTTCCACCGACAACTTCAATGGTTTGGCCCGGTCCGCTCGTGGGGGCGCCGCGGGTTGAACCGCCGTGGAGCGTTGCTCCTTGGCGTCCTGCTGCTCACCCTGGTCGCCACGCGAGGGGGGATGCGGGCGCCGACCCCGGCCCCATCCGGCCCATCGGCCAGGGGCACCGGGGCACCCCCCCGGTCAGCCATCCCGCACGGGAGCGATCGGTTCCTGATCGTGGGACTGACTCAGGATCTGCACCGAACCGACTCCATCATGGTGGTGCAGTGGGATGCGGCACGCCAACAGGCCCGCATCCTCGGCGTCCCCCGCGACACCGGCGTCGTCATTCAAGGGATCGGGTACACGAAGCTCGTCCACGCTTACGCGACGGGCGGCATCGGTCGAACCCGCGCCGCCGTCGTCAAGCTCCTCAACATCCCAATCGCCCATTACTTCGTCTTCAGCATCCCCGCGATGCGCCACCTCGTCGATCTGATCGGCGGGGTCCCGCTCACCGTAGAAAAGCGCATGTTCTACAATGACCGGGAGCAGCATCTCTTCATTAACCTCCAACCCGGACCCCAGGTGCTGGATGGGCCGCGGGCGGAACAGTACGTCAGATTCCGCAACGATCCCGAAGGCGACATCGGGCGCATCCGCCGCCAGCAGCATTTCGTGCGCGCGGCACTTCAGGCGGTCCATCGGCCAACGGTGTGGGTCCGGCTGCCGCAGATCATTTCGACGGCACGTGCCGACCTCGGAACCGACCTGACGAGCGAGGATCTCCTGGGGTGGGCCCATGAGGTCGACCACCTCGCCACGGATGCCGTTTCGGCCCAGACCATCGAGGGCCACCCCGCCACGCAATTCGATGCGATCATGCGGATGCCGCTGAGCTTCTGGATCCCCGATATGGACGACTTGCACGCGAAGGTGCGCTGGCTTCTCACCGGCGTTCTGCCGCCGCCCAAGCCGTAGCTCCTGGCGGTCGCCCTCGGGTCGCGCGGCGAACGTCGAACCGCGCAACGCCAACGACGTTGGTACCGTGCCGGCCCGCGCCAATGGGCGTGGGGTTCGGCGGGCACCGGATCGACGTCAGTAGAGACCGCCGTTTACGTCCACAATCGCCCCGTGCATATGGCGGGCGCCCGGCCCGGCGAGAAACACGACCACGTCGGCGACGTCCTCCGGCTCAGCGATCCGTCCGAGCGGGGTCTTACGTGCGATCGCCCCCCGCTGGTCCGGCGTCATGACACGCGAGAGCAACGGGGTTTCAACCGGACCCGGACAGACGCAGTTGACGCGAACCCCCATCCCCGCCAATTCCACGGTGAGATGCCGGGTCAGGCCGATCACACCGTACTTCGAGCAGGTGTAGTGGGCACCGTTGGTGAGGCTGGCTCGCCGTCCGGCGATCGATGACACGAGCACCACCGATCCCCGGCGGCGCAGAATATGGGGCAGCGCTGCCTGTACGCAGAGGAAGGCGCCCTTCAGGTTCACGGAGAGCACCCGGTCCCAATTCTCCTCCGAGATCGTCAGAAACGGGTCGGGGAACCCGATCGCGGCATTCGCCACCAAGACGTCCACCCCGCCGCATTGCTCGACCGCGGTCCGGATCATCGCCTCAACTTGAGCGCGATCTGCCACGTCGGCCGCCACCGGAACGCACCGGCCGCCCTGCGATGCGATCGCGTCGGCCGTCTCCTTTGGAGGCTGCAGATCCGCGGCGACGATCCGCGCCCCGCTCGCCGCGAATCTCTACGCGGTCGCGCGCCCGATCCCCCCCGCCGCCCCGGTGATCACGATGGTCAGAGGCCCCGCCTCGCTCATCCGCAATCCTCCTCCGGCCGTACGCCGGCAGTGGTGTCTTCTCCTCTTAGGGAAATGCTGCCAGCGCGTCGTTGAGCAGCCGGGCAAACCCCGGCACGTCAAGCGCCTCGGCCACCCGGACGTTCGGGGGCAGGCCACGGGGAGAGCCGCCGATCGCGGCCGTGGGGTTGAATGCGGGGACGTGCCGCGCATCGCAGACCGTCATGCCGCGTGTGTATTCCCCTTCGCGCTCCACCACGACGTGCATCGGGACCCACGAGATCAGGGCCGGTTCCAGCAGAATAGCCACCGCACAGGGGTCGTGCAGGGGGGCCACAGCCGCTCCGGTCGACCGCCGGACTCCTTCAAGGTAGAAACGGAGCAGCGCCGCGATGGTCTCCCCCGTTCGCGTCCCGAGAGCGGCGAGGCCTTCGATCATTGGGGCGTCGACCGTGGCCTGGCGGGTGAGGTTCAACCCGCACATCCAGAGCGGGATCCCGCTGCGGAACACCGCGTCCGCCGCTTCCGGATCGAACCAGATATTGAACTCGGCGACCGGGGTCACGTTCCCGAGCGTGACGGACCCCCCCATCACACTGATCTCGCGGATTCGCTGGATCAGGTCCGGGGCCCGGCGCAGCGCTTCGGCGATATTGGTCAGCGGACCGGTGGCGATCAGGGTCACCCCATCGTGGGCGCGCGCCGTGTCGATGAGGAACTCCACCGCATGGCGTCCGTCGAGCCGCGCGCGGGGCGGAGGAAACTCGTACCCATCCAATCCACTCTGGCCGTGGATCTCGGGGGCGTGTCTGGGCTCCCCGGCCAGCGGACGTGCGCACCCACGGGCCACCGGGATGGGGAGCCGGGTAAGATCAACGATGCGCCGCGCGTTGAGCGTCGTTCGCTCAACGTCCACGTTCCCGGCAACCGCCGTGACCCCCAGCACATCGAAGTGCCGCGCCGCGAGCAGGATCGCCAGTGCATCGTCGTGACCGGGATCACAATCCAGGATGACCGACCGTCGTGCTGCAGAGTGGCCAGGCCCTTCCACGATCCCCCCCTCCGCGCCCCCGTACTCTCATGGCGTCTTCCGCCCCCGCGCGCCAACCCCCTTCGCGACGAAATCCTCGCACGGAATTCCCCCAACCCGCCGGCAATCATTCAGGGGGACGACGGGAGGAAAACCTCCGGTCAGGGAGCGTGTTGATCTGGGTAACTATAGTACACAAAGGTGAGTGCGAGGCGCGGAAATGACACATGAAGCAGGAGGTCGCGATGCGACACACCCTAGCGGCAATCACCCTCGTCCTGGCCATCGCGGTACCCGCGAGCGGGGCGCCGACGGTAGCGCTTCCATATAAACTCGCCGCGGACTCAGTCCCGGCACCCTGGTTCACTTCGGGGATCGTGGCGGGGCGGTTCGGAGGGGTCCCGGTGATTGGAAGTTTCCGGGGGACCTCATCCCTGGGCGTGTTAACCCTTACCACCCACAAGGCAACCTTCGCCTTCGGCAGCTACGCGTGCGCCCACGGCGTCTGCTCCTTTACCGGGGTCGTTGCCGGTCTCCGGGTGCGCCGGATCGCGCTCCCCCTCAACCTCCGCGGGGCGGGGCGCTTGATCGCGGGGGTCCTTCCCACCCGGCGGGCGTGGCTCTCGGCGGTGGCAACCTGGGCAAGGCTGCATCTAACCCGTGAGCAGCGGGACACGATCATCGCGGAGGTTGAAAAGGCCACCGGAACGTAGTGGCGGGGGCTACCTCAGACGAGCTGCACCCTCGAAGTGAAATCGCCTGCCTAGATAATTTGTCGGCAGGCCGCGGGATCGGGTTATCCGGGCGTCCCCTGAGAGGGATCGGTCCCGGGCGCACTCACGGGCGATGGGTCTTCGGGAATGGAGCCTGCGGCAGGGTCTCCTTGGTCTCCGGTAACTTTCCGGGCGTGCTTGCGGGCTAACTTGGCCTCCCGCTTCGCCTTTCGCTTAAGCTCCTTCGTCCGCTTAAGACTGGAATAGTTCGGGCGGGCCATTGGGCACGCTCCCTTGACCTCGAGTGGTTTCAGTATATCATGCAACGCCAGTTGGTGCCCGCGACGGCGATCCGATTCGACAGTCCACGCGCGGAATGTTACACTGCAGTAGTACCCCGCTCTACTTGGTCGTCTCGAGGCAGACCGCCGCCCCATTGACGCCAAACTACGCGCATGTGCAGGAGATGGCCGATGACGCGCTCCCCAAATCGAACCCGGGCCCGGTCGGTCTTCCGGGGCCGACTCTAGACGCATGCGGACGCGAGGCCCGAACGGGCCGGATCCCGAATGGCGCGAGCGAACCCTTCGCATTCGTGCCGCTGCCCGCAAAGGCAAAACACCGGCCGAAATCGCCGAGGTGCAGGGACTCCCCATTGCCACGGTGGGCCGAATGCTCGCCCGGGTCGATCATCCTCGTTTGTCCGATCCCGCAGATCTCCTTCAAACTCACCGGGAGAAACCGGGAATGGCTCCCGCCGACGTCCAAATGTATTGGCTCGGATTCCTCACGGCGGCGGGCCACATCTGGGGCCAGGGTTCCTCCCTCACCCTCGTCGTCACGTTGGGCGAGGAGTCGCGCGACTCGATCGAAACCTTGATCGCCGACCTCGCGACCGATCATGTGCGGTACGAGTTTTGCCGCAGCAATATCCTCGGCTGGCAGGTCTACCTGCGAGACGAAGCACTGTGCAAGGCCCTGTTTCCATGGGGTGTCCCCTCGGCCCTCCAGGGCGACGACCCCGCGCTACTCGACGACCTTCCCAAGGAGTTAGCCGGCCCATTCATCCGCGGCTATGCGGATGGGAGCCGGAAACCGCCGCACTCACCCAACGGCCGGAAGGACGATCGGTGTGTATGGTACGGTAGTCCGGAGATCCTCACGGGGATCAAATCGATGATCCAGCGGCTCTGGGGCATCTCGGGCGTCGTGTCGAAGAAGCCAGGGGGAGCCGAACTGAGGTTCACGAGCCACGGAGCCTGCCGCACCCTCCAGGCGCTATTGGACGCGTACCCCTCCCGCGCCCCTGCGGGGGCCCCATAGGGCCAGGAACCCTTTGCGTTTGCCCCTTTTATATGTCATACTGTACGGGCATCAGCAGGCTGAAAAGTCGGTTGGTAGCACGGATCATGACGAGGTGCGGCATGGCAGTGGGAACGGTCAAGTGGTTCAATTCGGAGAAAGGCTATGGATTCATCACCCCAGATTCCGGCACGAAGGATCTGTTTGTGCATTACAGCGCGATCCAGGGCGACGGGTACAAGTCGCTGAACGAGGGCCAAAAGGTCGAGTACGAAGAGACCGCTGGGCAGAAGGGGCCACAAGCCTCCAACGTCCGGGTGCTCGGGTAGATCGAGAGGAACCCGGAGATCGCCCGGGGACGCGCAACCTACGTTCGCAAGTGCTGACGCTCTAATAGCGCAAACAGCCGACGCAAGGTCTTGGCCGGGAAGGGGGTGGGTTCATACCCACCCCCTCTTCCTCGTGAGCGGCCGATGACCGGTTGAACAGCGACGAGGGAGGCATCCAAATGCGCCGTGAACCGTGCAAGGGATGTGGTCGGCCCAGGCCACCGCTCGCTATTGAACAAGGCGATGATTTCTGCTCTACCGAGTGTGCCCGGCGGCACTACGGCACTTCGTTGGCCGAACGGCACAGTGCCATTTCCTGGCGCAGGGACGCGCGGGGGAGAATTGCGACCGGACCCAGGACCGCACTTTCCGGACGGCCGCGGGGGCGAATGGCGTGACCGATTGGCTCGGGGGCGTTCGACCTCATACCCGCGAAGACGCGTCTACTTGAGCCCCTCGATGCGGTTGGCTTCGATCTCGTTGCCGAAGGTGTAACCGGCCACCCGCTTGACCTTCTCGAACGTACCGGTGACCTGCACCCTATCCCCGTTCGAGAGCCCCTGATGGTTCCAGGCGAACACCGCCACCGTAGCCGCTCTATCCGCGAGGCGAAACGTGGTGTACGGGTTTCCCGCTTTAGACATTCGCTCTTGGTAGTCGTTCACGGTCCCCGTCACGGTGACGATTTTCCCATCAAATTGCTCGGGGTCTTGGATAAGCGCGCGGACGCTGAGGGACGGGTCTGCTCGCGCGACGGTGACGCCGACCAGAAGCAGTAACGCCACGGAAAGCACCCTGTCCTTGAGGTGGTACATTGGATCACCTCTACCACACAGCGGCACGTGTGATGGCACTGGTGTACCCGTGTGACTGCCCTCAACGCCCAAGCTTTAGACGGGCGGATTTCGGGAAGATTGTCGCAAGCAGGACGCGGTGAACAAACTCCCAGGGGGGACGCGGGACCGCGTTCGATCACCCGCGACATTGGTGGGCCGGGGTCGGGAAGTGAGATCTCGATCGCGGAGCCCCATCTCCCTCACACGCCGGTGGGGTGTGCCGGGGGAATGACGGATCCCGAAACTTCGCAGGCTTCGCCTCAAGCGGGTTCGGGTCGGCTCAGGGCTCGGCGTGCTTGTCGAACCCATTCGCGGAACCCGGGGGCGCCGGGGTTCTCCCAACCTGCGCGAAATGAAAACGCCCCCCGCCACCACTGGGTGACGGGGGACGCCGTTTTGGACGGTCGTCTTACTGCGACTCTTCCTGCCTGACAACCCGCGCGGCGTCGTCCTGGGAGATCCAAATGCCGGTCTGCTGAAACGTCAAGTAGCGCAGAAACCCGGCGAGCGACATGCCGTTTGTCTCTGGGGTGTATGGCTGGAGACCCGTGACGTCCGGCCACCGCCCGCCAGTGGGGTGCGTTACCGTCGGCCCGACAAAATAACTCGGCACCTGAACGGGGGCCGCCGGGGCCTGCGGCGCCTGTCCAGGCGCTGACTGGCTCGGCTGCGGAGCTGGTTGGGACGGCTGGGCCGGTTGCGCAGGTGGAGGCGTAGACGGGGTCTGCGCCAGCGCGCCGGGCGCTAACGCTGCGAAGAGCAGGGCGACGGCCACTACAGTCATCAACGATTTTGTCATTCGCGGCCCTCCTTGGGTCTTGCTCATCCCGTATTGTATCATGGCGGCCAAAAGAAACATGCCCCACGCGCAGGCCGGATAGACCTCAGGTGTGCCGCACGCATGCGCTGACAGACCAAACCGGCGCCGCCAGGAATTGCCCGGCACTGGTCAGTGTGAATGCAATGTTCTACGGAAAGTGGGCGATTTTCGCCGCCACAAGGTCTCTCAACGATCAAGACGAATCCCGTGCAAGGAACGGACATGATGTACACACATCGGCGGGGGACACCATTCCAGCGTGGACACACCGGCGGGACATTGAAGGTTGGAGGGGCGGCACATCCCGAAATGAGCGCGCATCGATCTGCGGCAAAGTTGTAAATGGGCGCGCCGCGGGGTAGAGCGAGTTTGGGAGTTTACCCACGCCTCGGTCGGGGAGGGAGAATGGTGGCTGAACAGCTGGGTGACGCACACATTCACCGGTTTCTCGCGACAAAGGAAGTCGTTGTGCTCGCGACGGTCCAGCCGGACGGCTCTCCCCTTGCCACGCCGGTGTGGTTCCTGCACCGGGTGAATACCCTGACGATGATCAGCGAGACAGCCACCCAGAAGGTCAGGAATCTCCGGCGCGATCGCCGGGTCTGCGTGGTCGCGGATTCCGGGACACGATCGGACAATCAAGGCGTCATCATCCGTGGATACGCAGAGTTCCTCCCTGAGTCAACGGAGCAACAGGCGCTGGTCGAAGCGCTTCTGGAAAAGTACCACCCGGACCTCCGGCACCGGTGGGGAGGTGGAGTGATGCCGCAGGACCGGGTGATGTTCCGGATCGTCGCACAGCACGTGCGAAGTTGGGGGCTATCTCCTTAACCGTCCTCCCCCGCATCCCGTTTGCTCACGTCGCACCCCCGGCACTCATGGCTTCCTCTAAGGGCGGCATTCAGCCGGTCTCGAAGAGCGCTCGCTGCACGCGCGAGTCCCGATGGCGAACCCATGAGCAGCGGGGTGCCGAGGCAAAGAAGCACTCCCAACACTTCACTGCACCGAAACAGCGACCTGATCGCTCAATGCCCCCCGCACTGGCGTATGGTCGTTGTTGTAGAGACCGGCTTTCAACGTGTGTTTGCCGCGCGTAAGCTGAACATCGGCAACATTCGATGCCGAGATGCCGGCGAGTTTGCCGTCCACGTAGAGCCGCCAATGGCCCTCCCCCGCCTTCGCCGCGGTCCCCATGGCGACCGGATTCTCCTTGAATCCCTTGACCTTGACCCACACGATCAGGTACGCGCTCACCGCAGAGTGATTATGCGGGACGAGGATCTTAATTCCCGGTTGCCCGGAAGTCGGAACGTAGTGCATGGCGCTTTTCGGAGGGATGGTAATGGTGATTTCTGAGCTCGCCGCACCCGCCACCGGAGTATGATCGTTGTTGTGCAATTCCGCCTTGATGATATGTTTCCCGGCGGTAAGGATGGGAAAGGTATCATTCGGAATGGACACGACCTCATCGGCGGAAAGCCCAGCGAGCTTCCCATCAACATAAACGTGCCAATGACCTTCCCCCGGCTTGGCAGGTTTTCCAATCGCACCCGGATTAAGATCGAAGTTCTGCACCCTGGCCTCGATGACCATCTGGCTCCCAGACACAGTGGCACTATTCCGCGGAGAGACGATCCGAATCGAAGGCGCGGGTTGAGCGCCGGCTGGCACAATGAGTAGCGCTGCGAACACAAGTAACGTCACGAAAGTGATGGATCGTTGCATTCGTCACCACCTCCTTCTTGTACTGCAGATACCCCGCATGACACTGCCACAGACCTGGAAACAGACGACGTCGACTCACCGCCCCTCAAGAGCCGTCTCGGGTTGATCCGGGAACGCTCTACGCGGTGACGTGTGCATCAAATCTGCGTTCAGGTGGGAATTGAGCTCGGGCGCCGCGACTCATGTCGCAGACTGCCCAGGGGCGGAGGTGCCACACGGTATCGCGGGAGGCGGCGGTTTCGCTTGCGTTGGCGCCGCGGGCTAAATGACCGCGAATTCACAATCTCGTTTAACCGCAGTGGGGAGTGCACGGGAAACGACGAGAGTTGACGTTCGGGTCCGGAATGCATGTGGGGGAAACGACATCAACTCCTTCCCAACGTTTCCCCCGATTCCTCGTGGGGGCGTCCCGATCTTATTTCCCTCCCAAAGAGCGCGTTGCTGGCGCTTGGGGAAGCGTCGACGAGATCGGGCGAAACGTATCCATGATCTGTTGCAGCTGAGGCAGATCCCGCTGCACATTCTCCGGGCGGTCTGCGGTCGTGCCAACGATCATGAACGCCCGTCGACCCATGGTCACGCAGCTCTGAATGCTGCGTCGCTGCTCCCCCGTCGGAGCGCGCCACGTGTAGGATCGGGCGTATGCAGGGAACCCTCCGATCGTGGTTGGTCCCTGCTGAATTGTCGTCCACCTATGGATTGAGAACCGCATCACCGTGTCCGCTTCCCCAACACAAGCCTGAGGAGAAAGCGGCGAAAATGTGTCCTGAACAATCACGTCGACGCTGTCGGGGAGCCCTCCGGACCCGGCGGGCGCCTTCGCCGTCACGGCCGCGGCCCGGGTGGACGTAGAGGTTTGGACATTCCAGGTGGCCGGCACAGCAATCATAAACCGGCTCAGCGGGTCATGGACGCTCTTGAGCGTGGTCGCCTGAAGTACGCCAGGCATAGACACCGCGATGGCGCCACTTGTGACCACGGCAGCCAGCACCGCATCAATACGTTTCACGGGGTGATCACCTCATCTCGACGCCCCTGCCCCGGACGCCAGTAGATCTCACGCCTAAACGTACCTGGCACACTAACATCTTACCCCGGTGGCATAGGTGGCTAAACACGTAACGCGCGGGTAGGTCATCCTGTTCGGTAAGCTCCGGACACGCTTCGCAGATCGCAGAAACGCAAGTCGGCGCCCCCCCTCTCAATCGCCTGCCCACCCACAGATCGGAGATGCACGGGTGTCCCTCGGATCCATTCGCTCGAAGATACGACCATCTCTCTGCCGCAGAGAAACCCGGGCGCATGGTTCGGCAATCGTCGCGTCAACCGCGGACTTCCCAGGTTTGTCTCGCCGCTTTAAGGGGAAAAAATACACGCAGGGTCGGCCGAACAGGGTTGAAGACGACCCCTGATCTCGGAGATCCTGCGTGTACCACCCACGGCGGAACCTCAGATCTCACCGATCTTGCTCCAATCTCCTCGACGACCTGAGAGGTGATTCCATGCAGCGGCCACAGCACAAACCCGAGAAGATGCCGCCCGACAAGCAGTGGCGAGTACGGTTCGAAGTCCGGCACGAATATCCGTCACCTGCGATTCCGAACGCAATGGTCAATTTGCGTCAGGACTTGGGCGATCGCCTGATTGACATTCTCAGTGGGTTTGGGCTGCTGGCGATCCTCGTCCGCGTGGTTGCCCAATCGAAAGAGGAAGCCGAGCTCTATGCAAGGAAAATTCTCCTCCCACTGCTCCCCCACAGCGGACTGGGATATTTTGCGATCACGCGGATTGAGGGCAGAGAAATGCGATAGCTCGCCCCCGGGCCGAACGGGTCGGTGCGCTCCTACAATCCCCAATCAGTCGTATGGACGCGAGATGATTTCAGCGAGCGCTCCCGCTACCAGCACACCGCCGAGGATCAGTATCCCGATAAGGACGCGCCGGGTCGAGCGCCCCCGCCAACAGGCTACGGGTGCAATATTCATCGCCGGGATCACCGTGATGCCTTCGAGAGCACGTCTTGCGAGATCCGCTTGCTCAGCCCTAGCAGCGCAACATTGACGGCAGCATTGGCGCTCTCCTGACCCCCAAGCGCCCCGACAGGAATGTGCGCTGTATGTACGTATGTTCCCCGCGAAAAGGTCACGATCAACGTATCGTCGCCGGTGACTTCGATGCTCCCCACACCAACATCATCCCGGCCGAGGGCGGCGACAGCTTGCTCAACCACGCCACGATACTTCTTGAAGTCCTTGGCTGCAATCATCTGTCTCCTCCTTCTCCCGGTGCGATTGGTTCCCGTTCCTTCAGTTGAGGCGCCGGTGTCACCCGCTCAGGTATGGCGCTGGCCCTCTGACTGTGCCCTACCGTATTTTCTTCCCCACGTACCACCCTTCCAATCCCGATGCGCGAGAGAGCCAGACGGACGTAGGGTTTTCTCCTTCCCCCACCCCGTCGGGGCCCTCGAGGATCGCCTCAGCGATCCACACAGCCAACAGACAGTCAAGACGGTCAATGAACTCTGACACCCGTTCCCGCTGTATTTCGCTCGGGGTCACGGGACCCGGTCGCCACTGTCCGAAGGCGATGGTCGGCTGAAACGAGGCGTAGTGTCGCATATCGTTATGCATTCTCGCCCCTGCCCCCACGGCCCATCAGGGCATGGGGTGGCCGCAGGTCCAACTTCACGATGCTCACCTTCTCAAATCGACCCCAAAACCCGGATGGCCTCTCATTGCCGCCGAAAATGTCCGCCACCCCCCTAACCCGATAAGCTAGTGCAATGTCCGAAATGTATTGATACTTAACGATGGCTGGTGTATGCTCCATGCATGAGCCGACCCGCCGCGCCCCTGACGGTCCTGGAGGAGCAACGTCGTGAGATTCACCGACACCTGCGCCAACGCACGCTGCCCATGGGACGAGCGCTCCGCCTGCGCGCCGTCTTGCTGGCGGCGGACGGCGCGGGGCCGAGTGTGATCGCGGAACGGCTGGAGACCAGCCGGATCAG
>DATGHU010000034.1:300000-410229 GCA_035307765.1 bacterium
GTCCCCTACATGGGCGGGCGGACCGTACTGCAGCCTCCCGCCGCAAAGGCGGCGCGGTAGGTTCCCCACCGAGATCGTGGAGACGGCGGCGCGCTTCCATCTCGCCGCCCCGCGCGACGACCGACAGGCCCGCCCTTCCCCGACCGGATCGCCCCCCCCGGGACGAGTCTCGCGCGGGCCGCCGGTGCGCCCTGCCCGAGCCGGACGCGTGTCGGGAGCCGTTCGGAGGAGCAGGAGTCCCAACGCGCACGGACGAACGACGGCGCTGATCCCACGGGCCTCGATGGCTCGCCCTTTCACCATACCTGATTCGGGCCGGGAACGATGGAGGGAGGCGACCCATGGCGACGATGCGGTACGCGCTGACCCTGCCGGCGATGCTCGAGCGGGCGGAGCGGGTCTTCCCCCGGAAGGCCATCGTGTCCAGAACGCCATCGGGCACCTTCCGGTACACCTATCGCGACTACGGCCTGCGGGTCCGCAAGCTGAGCGCGGCGCTCCAACGCTTCGGCGTGCGCAAGGGGGACCGGGTGGGCACGCTCGCCTGGAACCACCACCGTCACCTCGAGGCCTACTTTGCCGTCCCGTCGATCGGTGCCGTGCTGCACACGCTCAACCTGCGCCTTCCCCCGGCCCACCTGACCCACGTGATCAATCACGCGGCGGATAAAATCATCCTCGTCGACGCCGATCTGGTCCCGCTGCTGGAGGCGGTCGCCCCCGACCTGCGGACCCTGGAGGCCGTCGTCGTGATGGACGACGGGGTCGACCTGCCGTCGACCGCGCTGCCCCGCGTCGCGTCCTATGAGGCCCTGCTCGCGGCGGCCGAGCCGCTCGGGCAGTGGCCGGACCTGGACGAGTGGGACCCGGCAGGCCTGTGCTTCTCGTCGGCGACGACCGGCATGCCGAAGGGGGTGACCTATACCCACCGGGCGCTCTGGCTCCACAGCATGGCGTGGGGTCTCGCCGACACCGCCGCCCTCTCGGAACGGGACACGATCCTCCCCATCGTGCCGATGTTCCACGTCAACGCCTGGGGGCTGCCCTTTACCGGGGTCTGGATGGGGGCGAAGCAGGTACTCCCCGGCCCGCGCCCGGATCCCAAAGTGTACTGCGAACTGATCCAGCAGGAGCGGGTGACCCTGGCCGCGGGGGTCCCGACGGTCTGGATGGGGGTGCTCGCGCACCTGGATCGGGAATCCTATGACTTGTCCAGCCTCACCCGGATCATCTGCGGCGGCGCGGCGCCGCCCCGGGCATTGATCGAGTCGGTCGAGTCCCGGCTCCGGGTTCGGTTCATCCACGCGTACGGGATGACCGAAGCGGCCCCGCTGACGCACGTGGGGGGGCTGAAGAGCTACATGACGGACTGGGATGACGACCGCCGGTACGCGGTGAAGGCGAAGCAGGGGCTGCTCGTCCCCGGACTGGAGATGCGGGTTGTGGGGTGGGATGGGGCGGACGTGGCGTGGGACGGCAAGACGATGGGTGAGGTGTGGCTGCGGGGGCCCTGGATCGCCGACGAGTACTATCGTGACGAACGCACGGCGGAAACGTTCAAAGACGGCTGGTACCGCACCGGCGACGTCGCCACGACCGACGCGGAGGGCTACCTGACCATCGTGGACCGGATGAGAGATGTCATCAAATCCGGCGGCGAGTGGATCTCCTCGGTCGATTTGGAAAACGCCATCAT
Source organism: bacterium (assembly GCA_035307765.1). Classification (NCBI taxonomy): domain Bacteria; species bacterium. The sequence continues at coordinate 301,697 of DATGHU010000034.1, forward strand.
GGCGCACCCATCGGTGGCGGAGGCCGCGGTGGTCGGAGTCGCGCATCCGAAGTGGCAGGAGCGCCCGCTGGCCTGCGTCGTCGTGAAGGCGGGGCGGACCCTCAGCGCGGACGAGATCCTGGCGCAGGTCAGGGACAAGTTTGCATCCTGGTGGGTGCCCGACGACGTGGTCTTCATCGATGAGGTGCCGAAGACCAGCGTGGGCAAGTTCGACAAGAAGGTGTTGCGGCAGCGGTTCGCCGCGCACCTGACGCCGCCGGGAACGGCATCCACGCGCCCCTGAGGCCTGGTCGCGGGCGACGTGCCGGGTTGCCGCGGACCGGGGGGAAGCGAGCGGGAGCGCGGGGGAGATCCCGCCCGGGGGCGTGCCGGGCCGAGGTTCAGCTCGTCACCCGCGGCAGCCACCCCGGCCGGGCGGCTTCGAAGCGGGCGATCTCGGCCTCGTGGCGGAGGGTGAGCGCGATCGCGTCCAATCCGTTCAAAAGGCAGTGCTTCTTGAACGCGTCGATCGCGAACCGATCAATGTGCCCGAAGCTGTCGGTCACGGTCTGCGCGTCGAGGTCCACGGTCAATTGATACCCTTCCCGCGTGCTCGCGGTGTCCAGGATCTGCCGAACCCGCTCCTCGGGCAGCTCGATCGTCACGAGACCCACTTGAGCGGAATTGTTGGCGAAAATATCGGCAAACGAGGGTGCGACGACAACCTTGAACCCGTAGTCCTGGAGCGCCCAGGGGGCATGCTCCCGGGATGACCCGCACCCGAAGTTCCGGCCGGCGACGAGCACCGTCCCCTCCCGGTACTGGGGCTTATTGAGGACGAACTCCGGATCGGGGGCCCCATCGGCCAGGAAGCGCTTGGGATAGAAGAGGAACTGCCCGTATCCCGTCCGCTCCACCCGCTTGAGATACCGGGCCGGGATGATCTGATCCGTGTCCACGTCGGCCCGATCGAAGGGCACGACGACGCCGGTGTGCGCCTTGAACGGGTCCATCCCGCTACACCCTCCACTCCCGGATGTCCACGAAGTGCCCGGCGATCGCCGCCGCCGCCGCCATCGGCGGGCTGACGAGATGCGTCCGGCCTCCGGGCCCCTGGCGGCCCTCGAAGTTGCGGTTGGAGGTCGACGCGCACCGCTCGCCGGGTCCCAGAATGTCGGGGTTCATCCCCAGGCACATCGAGCATCCGGCCTCGCGCCACTCGAACCCGGCGGTGGTAAAGATCCGGTCCAAGCCCTCGCGCTCCGCCGCCGCCTTGACCTGCTGTGATCCGGGCACGACCATCGCCCGCACCTTGGGATGCACCTTCCGTCCCGCCACGACCCGAGCCGCCGCCCGGAGGTCCTCCAGGCGGGCATTGGTGCACGATCCGATGAACACCCGGTCAACGGCGATGTCCTGGATCGGGACCCCCGGCCGCAGGGCCATGTACTGAAGCGCGCGCTCGATCGCCCCCCGCGCATCCATGTCGGGCGCGGAGGCGGGATCCGGCACGCGGCCCGTCACGGGCTCAGACTGAGACGGGTTGGTTCCCCAGGTCACGAACGGCTCGAACGTGGACGCATCCAGGACCACGCGCCTATCGTACGTGGCGCCCCGATCGGTGGGCAGGGTCTTCCAGAACGCGACCGCCTCGTCCCAGGCGGCCCCCTTGGGGGCGTACGGCCGGCCGGAGAGGTAGGCGAACGTCGTCTCGTCGGGCGCGATCAGCCCCGCCCGGGCCCCACCCTCGATCGTCATATTGCAGACCGTGAGCCGGCCCTCCATGGAGAGGCTGCGGATCGCCGACCCCGTGTACTCGACGACGTGCCCGATTCCGCCGCCCACGCCGATGCGCCGGATCACCCCGAGGATCAGATCCTTGGGCGTGGTCCCGAGCGGCAGCGCTCCGTCGATCCGGATCTCCATGGTCTGCGGCCGCCTCTGAGGGAGGATCTGACTGGCCAGCACGTGCTCAACCTCGGAGGTGCCGATCCCGAAGGCGAGCGCCCCGAGCGCGCCGTGCGTCGCGGTGTGGCTGTCCCCGCAGACGATGAGCATCCCGGGCTGCGTCAACCCCAGTTCCGGCCCGATAATGTGCACGATCCCCTGCCGCTGGCTCTGCAGCCCCTCCAGCCGAATTCCAAAATCGCGGCAATTCCGCTCCAGCGCTTCGACTTGGCGCCGGCTGATCGGATCGGTGATCGGCTCGGTCCGAGACGTCGTCGGGATGTTGTGGTCGAGCGTGGCAAACGTCAGATCCGGCCGCCGCACCCCCCGCCGGTGCATTCGCAGACCGTCAAACGCCTGGGGCGAAGTCACCTCATGGACGAGGTGGAGATCGACGTAGAGCCGATCCGGCTCCCCCCCCTGGTGGCGAACGATGTGGGCGTCCCAGATCTTCTCGACCAGCGTTCGCGGTTTCACGACCCCGACGCCCCTCCCGACCCTCCGACGGTCCCGGATGCCGCGGCGCGCGCGCGGTCACCTGCCCGGGGCTTGCCGGTCTCTCGATCCGCAACCTTGCTGGCGCCGTAGCTATCGGGCTTGGTGATCGCCGCATAGCCGCTGCCCTGGACCATGCCGACGACTTCCCGAATGATGCGCTTGGTCTCGCCGCGGTCCCCGACGTCGAGGTGGATCTCGACCGGAAGTTCGCTGAACCCGTTCTTTGCCAGCTGCGCGCTGACATTGCTGGCGGTTTCCAGGCTGAGCGATGTTTCATACAAAATGCGCTGGCGGAGACTTTCGATCTTCCGGTTGCGGAACTTGTGGTAGAAGTACCGCCCCCCCCGCCCCACCCGGTGGATGATCACCGCGGTGACGAAGCAGGTGTCGTCCCCCAACAGTGAATCGGTGCCGATGATCAGATGGTATTTTTGGGAAGGCTCCTCTTGCATGTAGTCCACGATGTGCTTGAACATCCGCTCAAAGCTGAGCTTCCCGTGGGTTGGGCTGATGTATTCCATGACTTCACCTGGCTCCAGTATACTCAAAGCTCAACCGAGGCGGCAAGGCGCCGACGGGAGGGAAGACGTCGCCCCCGTGCTACGAGGCCGTGTCGTCCCGCCCGTAGGGAACCTGGGCCAACGCCTCCCCCAGCGCCCGCGCCAGCGGCGCCATCGTCTCCTCGTCGAAAGCAAATCGGGCCCCGGCCGCTGCAAACAGGTCGGGCAGCGGGCGGCTCCCCCCCAGGGCCAGCGCCGCCCGGTATCCCTCGACGGCCTCGATCGGACTCGCCTGAGCCGCGCGCAGCCAGATCTGCAGCGCCCCTTGTTGGGCGACGCCGTACTCGATGTAGTAAAACGGGAGGAGAAAAATGTGAAGCTGCGCGTGCCAGGACGACGCCAAGGCCTCCTCGTGCCCCGACCAGTCGAGCCAGGGAATGAAGCGCCGGTGGATGCTCAGCCAGGCGGCGCGCCGCTCTTTCGGCGTGTGGTCGGCATGGGTGTAGAGCCAGTGCTGGAACGCGTCGACCGTCGCGATCCAGGGCATCCCCTTCGGCATGAGGATCCCTTCGAGGAGTGCGCGGAGCGCGCGCCGGGCGTCCTCCGCCTCTGGATAGATGGTGCCGAGGGAGGACGCACTCAGGAGCTCCATCCCCTGGGACGCGACCTCGGCGAATTCGATCGGGGCGTCTCGATAGGCGAGGAGCGCCTGCTCGCGCGCGGCGAGTGCGTGAAAGGCGTGGCCGGCCTCGTGCAGCAGGGTGCGCACGTCCTCCGCCGGGGCGACGTTCGCGAAGATGAACGGCACCCGCCGCTCGGCGAGGGTCTGCTGGTACCCTCCGGGCGCCTTCCCCTTCCGCCGTTCCAGATCGAGGAGCCCCTCCTCGCGCATGAACTGGAAAAACTCCCCGAACTCCGGCCGCACCCTCCCGAACACCGCCTCGCAGCGGTCGAGCAGGTCCGCCGTCCGTTCGAACTCCGGAAGCGGAGGGCGCCGGAGCGGGTCCACTTCGAGGTCCCATGGCCGCATCGTGTCAACGGCCAGGAGGCGCTGCCGCTCGCGGATGATCTCGCCGGCCAGCGGGACAAACAGCGCCGCAACCGCATCCTGGAACTGCCGGCACTCCGCCGGGCCGTAGTCGAACCGTTGGAGGGCGCGAAAGGCATAGTCGCGGTACGAGACGAAGCCGGCGTTGCGGGCGATCGCCAGCCGCACCTCTCGGAGCTGATCGAACAGGCCCTCCATCGCCTCCCGCTCCACGCCCCACCGTTCCTGGGTGAGCGCCCAGGTTTCTTGCCGGATCGCACGATCGGGATCTTGGAGGTACCGGGCCATCTCCTGCAGGGTGTGCTCGCGCCCGCGGTAGACGACCGTCATCGCGCCCCGCAGCTTCTGGTACTGTTGTCCCAGCTCTTCTTCCCGCACCTTCAGGGGGAGATTTTCCTCGCGATAGAGCGCCACGCGGGTTTCGACCCTGCGATCGAGCAGGTGGTAGTACGCGGGCAACGCGGCCCGGTGGGGCGTGTGCAGGTAGGCTTCGTCCAATCGCTGGGAGAGCGCCCGCCAGCGGGGCCGAACCTCACGGACGAAGTCGAGGAACGCCCGCTCCCGTTCCGGATCGTCGGTCTGGGAGGTCATGGCGATGTACAGACGGGCTCCCGCCTCCGACACGCAGGCGGCCAGCTCGCCGGCCTCCGCCACCCACTCCCGCAGCTCCTCGACGCTCCGGGGAGTGCGGCGCACCAGCGCGGTCCCGATTCGCTCGATCTCGGCCCACCGGCCGGCGTCGGCGTCCGGTGGCACGAACCGTCGGGGAAATGCCTTCCGCGGGTCAATCGTCGGCGGCATCGGGATGTCCTCCGGAACGATGATGGCGTCGGGCCCGATCGAAGCTACAACTCGCGGCGGCCTTCCAGCGCCCGCGCCAGGGTCACCTCGTCGGCGTACTCGAGGTCGCCGCCAACCGGCAGGCCGTGCGCGATCCGGGTCACCTTGACCTCAAGCGGCTTAATGACCTTGGAAAGGTAGAGGGCGGTGGCCTCCCCCTCCACCCGAGGGTTCGTGGCGATGATGACCTCCCGCACCGTTCCTCCGGCAAGACGCCGCAACAGCTCGGCGATGCGGAGATCGTCGGGGCCCACCCCATCCAATGGCGAGATCGCACCCTGCAGCACATGATAGAGCCCTTTGAACTCCCGGCTCCGCTCCATCGCCGCGACGTCCCGGGGGTTCTCCACGACGCAGATCACGGATTGGTCGCGCCTCGGATCGGTGCACAGCGCGCACGGGTCGGCCTCGGTGATGTTCGCGCACACCGAGCAGTGACGGATCCGGCGCTTGGCCTCGAGGATCGCCGCCGCCAAGGCCTCTGCATCCTGCGCCGTCATCGAGAGCATATAGAACGCCAGGCGCTGCGCGGTCTTGGGGCCGACCGTCGGCAGCTTGCTCAGCTCCTCAATCAGGCGGGCCAGCGGAGGGGCGTAGGTAAACATTCGGGCATCACGGACCCAGGCCGGGGAGCCCGGGCGGCAGTTGTAGCCCGCCGGTCACCGCCTTCATCCGCTCCGCGGCGTGATCACGGGCCTTTCGGATGACCTCACCGACGGCGGCGAGGATGAGGTCTTGGAGCATCGCGACATCGGCCGGGTCGACCACGCTCGGGTCGATCGCGATCTCAACGAGATCCCCCTGCCCCGTCGCCACGGCCCGCACCACGCCCCCGCCTGCGCTGGCCTCGACGCGCTCGCGTCCCAGCTCTTCTTGGACCCGAGCCATATCCGATTGCAGCTTCTGCACCTGCTTCAGCATCTTCTGCATGTTAAACATGCGTCACTCCACTCCGGGCGAGCCATCGCGGGGCGCTCGCGAGCCGGTCACTCCGGGTGCCGGATCTCCCGCACGGGATTGCCGAACCGGCGCACGGCTTCCTGGACGAGCGCATCCCCCGGCGGGGACGACTCGGCCGCAGCGGCTTCGGGCGGCGGCTCGGTCTCTCCCAGCACCAGGCGAAGCCGGAGGGGAACCCCCACCACCACGGCCAGGAGCTCTTCGACGAGCCGGCGGTTCTTGATCTCGTGGAGGTTCTCGAGGTGGAACTTGTGCCGGACCGCGAGGACGAGATCGGACCCCTCGACCGCCCTGGGCGCGCTCTCCAAGAGGAAGGCGTGGACGGAGCGGGTGCGTTGCTTCACCTCGTCCATCAGGCGCCCCCACCGGGCGAGGACGACCTCGAGGTCGACGCCCGTCGTCGCGCCCTCGCTCGGGCCCGCCGGGGACGGTGCCACCGCGGGGGCCGGGGCAGCGGCGATGGGTGAGGGCGCCGCCTCCGCGGCTTCACTTCGGGGCCCCCGCGGAGACCGCCGCGTACTCGGCCGGGCGGGCGGAGCACCCGGGCCGGGCGTCGGCGTCTCGTCCTTGGGGGGGGCCGGGGGCCGCTCGACCGCGGGCCGCGGAGCGGATCCAGACCCGCCCTGCCGCTCCAGCGCCTCGACCCTCGCCGCCAACCCCTCGATCGTCGCATCCACCTCGGGCCGGCTCAGCTTCAAGAGCGCCATTTCGAGCACGACCCTGGGCTGCGTCGCAAACCGCACCTCCGCCTCCGCGGCGGTGAGGATTCGGATCTGCTGCAGGATGGCGCCCGGCGTCAGTCGGGCGCTCTGCACGCGGAGCGTCTCCAGCCGGTCCTCGCTCGTTTCCACGATGGCGCGCGGATCCCCCACCACCGCCACCACGAGCAGGTCCCGAAAGTGCTCCACGAGGCTGCGGAGGATTTGTCGGACGTCTCTTCCCTCGGCGATCACGCGATGGGCGATTTCGAGGCAGGCCGCCGCGTCCCCCGCGATCACGGCGTCGGTCACCTGATGGGCCACCTCCTCCTCGATCAGCCCCAGGACCGCCAAGACGTCGGCTTTGGTGATCCGGCCCTGACAGAACGCGCTGAGCTGATCCAGCACGCTCTCGGCATCGCGCAGGGCGCCGTCGGCGCTCCGGGCGATGAGACCGAACGCATCGTCGGCGGCGGTGATCCCCTCGCTCTCCGCCATCGTCCGCAGCCGCTCGACGATCGCCGTCTGCGAGATCCGCCGGAAATCAAACCGCTGGGTCCGTGAGGTGATCGTCGCCGGCAGCCGATGCGGTTCGGTGGTGACCAGAACGAATATCGCGTGGGGGGGAGGCTCCTCCAGCGTCTTCAAGAGCGCATTCGCCGCTTCCGAGGTCAGCATATGCGCTTCATCGATGATGTAGACCTTGTGCCGGCCTTCGACCGGCATGAGCTTGACCTTTTCCCGAAGGTCACGAATCTCATCAATGCCCCGGTTGCTCGCGGCGTCGATCTCGATGACATCGAGCGAGACTCCGTTGCCGATCGCCTCGCAGATCGCGCACGTGTTGCAGGGTGTCGGGGTCGGCCCGTGCTCGCAGTTCAATGCCTTGGCCAGGATCCGGGCGGTCGTCGTCTTTCCGGTGCCGCGATGGCCGCAGAAGAGGTAGGCGTGCACGATGCGGTTGGCGGTGATTGCGTTCTGCAACGTGCGGGTGACGCGTTCCTGTCCGATCACATCGTCGAATGTCTGAGGTCGCCACTTCCGATAGAAGGAGACGTGCGACACAGAGGTCACCTCACGCAGGGTCCGGGTCATATTCGCCGAACCTTACCGGCACTCCTGGAGGTGCGGCGATCGTCGAGCCACTCGAGTGGGTCATCCTTATCGTGACGCTGATCACGAGCGCGTGTGTCTTTGTCGACGGCCGAACGCGCCTGCCGAGAACGACCACGGCCATTTGGACCCTGGGAACGTTTGTCACCGCTGGGCTCGCGTCTCCCCTTTATCTCCTGGCGCGGCCCTCACGCAACCCCAGTTGGGGGCTCGGCGAACTCGCTGCCCTTCCGCTCTTTTTTGTCTTGGCGGTGGCGCCGTCGGCGATGATTCTAGAAACCTTTGCGCTCCGGTTGGAAGTCTTTTCCTCGCTCGCCGTGATTGTCGCGCTTACCGTCGCCCAAAACGCGGTGTTCGTCGGTGCCGCCCTGTACGTCGTGCTGGTCAAGTACCGCCTCCCGCCGGACCGCATCGGCCTCGTCTCCCCCGCGGCGCCGCGCGTGTTCGTGCTGGCGGCGATCGCGTCGGCAACGGCCCTCGCGGGCAACTTCGTGGGACAAAACCTCACGGTCTTCGGGGCGGGGCTGGTCGTCGGACAGAAGGCCGCCGCCGACCTGGTCGTCCGACAGGAGATCCGACTCCCGGTCTTCCGCATGCTGCAGCAGTTCCGCCACCCCGTTGACATCGCCACCCTGGCGGTACTGGTGGGCCTTGTCGTGCCGGTGGGCGAGGAAATCTTCTTCCGGGGGTTGACCTACGGGGCGCTGCGCCGCATGATGGGCCGGCCGCTGGCGATCGGCGTCAGCGCGCTGTTCTTCGCGGTGGCGCACCTCGAACCAATAGAATTCCTTCCGATCCTCATCCTGGGAGTGATCCTCGCCGCCCTGTACGAATACAACAAGTCCCTCATCCCCTGCATGATCACGCACGCCGTCAACAACCTGGTTGCCTTGGCGCTGTTCTACCTGGCGCCGCCCACTCCCTGAAGCGTTCTTTGGCCGTGCACCCGCCGTCGACAGCACACTCCAGACGGTCCCCACGTAGCCAGCTCCGACCAGGTGATCCCGCGGCACACGAGACGCCTTACGTACCGTTGCTTCCTTCCGGACCTGGCGGGGTTGGTAAGATCTCGTTGCGCGGGACCCGGCCCTCCTTGCCGCTTGCGCGGGCCTGGCCCTGAAGCGTGAGGCCTCGGGCGGGAATTCAGCCCCGCTGTAGCGGGTTGCGGGTACAGGGAACCGCTAGCTCCCCGCCTAGCACGGCCACCTGCAGTATAACACATCGATCCACCCGCTCCGGGTCCAAGGATTGGAGCTCCAGGTCGACCCATTCCCGAAACTCAGGGAAAGCCGCAGGGGCGGCGCAGTGAAACGGCGAGACCGGACTCCCGCCCTGAACGAGGCACTGCCCGCGGCCGGTGTGCTAGGGCTTGACGACCATCAGGTAGAGAACGATCAGCGGAAGGAGTGTGGCGATCCCGCCCCACATGGCCCACCGCGCGGACAGCCGCGCGAACTCGGGCGGGAGAACGCCCGTGCGCCGGGCCTCCTCGCTCACGCCGATCAGTCGGCGCTGTGTCGGGAGCAGGACGAAGACCCAGATCAGAACCGCCAGCCAAAACAGCCCCTGCCCCCACTCGAGCCAGCGCAGTCCGTGCAGCGGCCAGGGGCGCTTCCCGGCCATCGCGTAGCCGCCGATCACGACCAGCAGCACCCCCGGCACGGTGAAGATCCAATCGGCGCGCGCCACCGTCCGCTGCGCAAACGCCACGGTCGCGAGATCCCCGGAACGATCGGCGCGCGTCTTCCACAACGCGGCGGTGATGATGTTCCCGACGAACAGGACGACGCCCAGGAGATGAAGGAATTTGAACGTCGCGTACATGTCGTTCCCCCCTGCGGCCCGAAGATGGGCCTTATAAGAAAATGTGGAACCGCTGCGGGGGCCAGTAAATCACGATGGCCTCACCGACGATGTTGCTTGTAGGCACGAACCCGAACGCCCGGCTGTCCTCGCTGTTGCCGCGGTTGTCCCCGAGAACAAAGATATCAGACTGCGGAACGACCTCCGGCCCATAATCCCCGTTGGTGGCGACGTGCAGATACGGTTCGCTGAGGGGCTGACCGTTCACGTACACCCGCCCTGCACGGATCTGCACCGTCTGGGAGGCCACGGCAACCACCCGCTTGATGTAATTCCGTGACATGTATGTCGGTGGGTGGAGGACGACGATCTCCCCCTGCCGAGGAGGGCGAAACCGATAGATGAATTTGTTCACCAAAACACGGTCGTGCGGCAGCAGATTGGGCTCCATGGAAAACTGCTCCACTTGGAACGCCTGGGCGACCGAGACCATGATGAAGTGGGCGAGGAGAAAGGCAACGATCAGTGTCTTGAGAAACTCGAAGGCGGCCCGACGGACTTCCTTGCCGATCATCTCGACCCTCGCTTCGTTACACGGTGGGAGGGAGGACGGCTCCCCGCCCTCCCCACGGCCGCGTGGTATTTGAGCGCTCTCTGCCGCTACAGGTCATTCTACCGTATTTGACCGGGGTTTCGGGGAGACCCCGAGATACGGGGCTCTCCTGCGGTCATCGCCGGTCGATTTCCTCAAGAGGCCGCGGGAGTCTTGTGCGGCTGCTCTTCCGCAAGGATCCGGCGGAGCCCCCGTTCTCCGTAGCGTGCGGCGATCGCATGGTTCCATCGCGTCCACTCAAACGGCCGCCCCCACGCCGTCGAGGTCATTTTGAGGACGTGCCTCCACAAACTGCTTCCACCATCGTGGGTAACCCTCTCGATGGGCCTGCCACACATAGACAAAATGGTAGGCGTTGCACCGATCCACGTCTCACCCCACGGCAAGAGGGATGACCCTCGTGGCGTCCTCGAGGGTACGGTAGCGAAAAAATCGTGAGGTGGCAATCCGAACGCCCCCGGGGGGCGTGAGGGGGTGGGGTTCGCTGGTGCCCCCACCGGCGAACCCAGGCGACCGCTTCGGTCGGGTGAGAACAGGAGACCGCCCTCCTCAGTGGAAGGGTACGGGATGCCTAACGAAGGCTCGGCGCTGAGCGGCGTCCGGGTTGTCGATCTCACGCAGTTCGAGGCTGGCACCTCGTGCACTGAAACGCTGGCCTGGTTGGGAGCTGACGTGATCAAGGTGGAGCCGCCCGGTCGGGGCGAACAGGGTCGGGCCGCCTCCACTGACATCCCGGGCCTGGACTCCTACTATTTCCTGCTCCTGAACGCCAACAAGCGCTCGGTCACCCTCAACCTCAAACACCCTGAGGGGCGCCGCCTGCTCGGGCGTTTGATCGAAAAGGCGGATGTGTTCGTGGAGAATTTCGCGCCCGGGATCATCGAGCGTCTGGGGTTTGGCTATCATGACGTGCGCCGGATCAATCCCCAAGTCATCTACGCGCAAGTCAAGGGATTCGCGCCGGACGGTCCTTTCGGCAGCTTCCTCGCGTTCGACATGATCGCCCAGGCGACGGGTGGCGCGATGAGCCTCACCGGGGAACCGGGGGCCGCGCCCATCAAGCCGGGGCCGACGATCGGCGACACCGGGGCCGGCCTGCACCTGGCGATCGGCATTTTGGCCGCCCTCTTCCAGCGGGAGCGGACGGGCGTGGGCCAGCAGGTGGACGTGGCGATGCAGGAGGCCGTCATCAACTATTGTCGGATTTCATTTGCCCGCCAGCTGCTCACCGGCCGCGCGGCCGAGCGGTGGGGCAACCAAAGCCAGTTGGGGATGACGGCGCCCAGCGGTATCTACCCTTGTCGGCCCGGGGGGGCCAACGATTACGTGTTCATCTACACCAGCCGGGCCGGCAATCACCAGTGGGAACGCCTGCTGAAGGTGATCGGCCGCGATGATCTGAAGGACGATCCCCGGTTCGGGGACCCCGTCCGCCGGGCCGCCAACGCAGCGGCGATCGACGAACTGATCTCCTCTTGGACCCGCCGGTACACGAAGCGCGAGGCGATGGAGTGCCTGGGCCAGGCGGGAGTGCCCGCGGGGGCGACCTTCGACACCCTGGAGTTGACCGAAGACGAACACCTGAACCGCAGGGAGGCCATTGTCAGCGTCGATCACCCAACGAGAGGCCTGGTCAAGATGCCGGGCTGGCCGGTGAAGATGGAGCGCTCGCACGTGCGGGTTGAGGCGGCACCCCTGCTGGGTCAGCACAATCGCGAAGTCTACGCGGAGCTCCTTGGGCTGAGCGAGGATGAACTGGCCAGGCTGGGCGAAGCGGGGGCGATTTGAGGGAGGGGCGATGACCGGCAACGAGATCCTGGCGCGCTGCCTCAAAGCCCAGGGGGTGGAGGTCATCTTCTTCCTCATGGGAGGCCCCATGATCGACTGCGAGAACGCCTGCCTGGGGCAGGGAATCCGGATGATCGACGCCCGCCACGAGCAGGCAGCCGCGATGATGGCAACCGCCTACAGTCGCCTGCGGCGTCAACCCGCGGTCTGCATGGCCTGCAGCGGTCCCGGTGCGATGAACTTGGTCACCGGGGTGGCGAACGCGTTTGCGGATTCCGCTCCTGTGGTGGCCATCGGCGGGTCAAGTCCGGTCTCCCAGTCGGGCATGGGGGCTTTCCAGGAGACCGACCAAGTGGCGCTGTTCCGGCCGATCACGCGCTGGGCCGATCGCTGTTACGATCCCAGGCGCATCCCCGAGTTAGTCGGGACGGCCTTCCGCCACGCGTTCGGCTCCCGGCCAGGACCGGCCTACCTCGACATGCCGGGGGACATCCTCTACCGCGAGGTCCCGGAGGATCACGTGCGCTGGGCACCGGCCACCGCCGAGCGCCGGCGACCGCCTGGGGACCCCCACTTGGTGAAACGCGCCGTCGAACTGATCGCCGCCTCCGCGCGCCCAATCCTTATCAGTGGCAGCGGGGTGCTTTGGGCGAAGGCTGAGCGAGAATTACGCACCCTGGTGGAGCGGGCGACCATCCCATTTTACACCACCCCCCAGGGGCGGGGGGTCATACCCGAGGACCACCCGCTGTGCTTCCTGGGCGCCCGCGGCGTCGGTTGGCGGGAGGCCGATCTGATCGTCATGGTGGGCACCCGACAGAACTACGTCGTCGGATACACTCGGCCACCCCGCTGGAATTCGGAGGCGAAGCTGATCCAGGTCGACATCGATCCCGCTGAGATCGGCCGCAATCGGCACGCGGATGTCGGCATTGTTGGAGACGCCAAAGCCGTGCTCGCGCAGCTCGTGGAGGCGAGCGAGGGCACCGTCGGCGCTGAGCGGAGGAGGAGCTGGACCTCCTACCTGGCCGAACAGCACGCAGAGAGGCAGGCCGAGCAGGAGAGGCGGATGTCTTCCGACACCCAGCCCATCCACCCCCTCCGCCTCTGCAAGGAAGTCCGCAACTTCCTCCCCCGGGATGCGATCCTTTGTGTGGACGGGCAGGAGATCCTCAACTACGCCCGAAGCGCGATCCCATTCTACGCTCCGCACAGCCTCAACTCCGGCCCCTACGGCTGCATGGGCGTGGGCCTCCCGCTTGGGGTGGGGGCGAAGGTCGCCATGCCCGACAAGTTGGTGGTCGTCCTCCATGGCGACGGCTCCTTCGGTCTCAACGCCATGGAGATGGACACGGCCCTCCGGCACCACCTGCCTGTGATCTGTGTGATCTCGAACAACGGCGGCTGGACCGCCACCGATCGATTCAAAGTCGGCCGCGAGCTCGGCTTCACCCGTTATGATCTCATGTTTGCCGCCATCGGCTGCCATTCCGAGTACGTCCGGGACCCGAGTCTCATCCGGCCGGCCCTGGAACGAGCGGCGGCCAGCGGGAAGCCGGCGGTGGTCAACGTCGTCACCGACCCCACCGCGCGGGCCCAGACCGTCCGCTTTGCCGACTACTCAACGTGAAGCGGGGTTGAACGCCGACAAATAGCGGTCCCGACCCCCCCGCAACCAGAGCCACCCCGGCATCACGCTCAGTGACCCACGTCACGCTCTCACGGTGCGTTGGGTCATGGTCTCGTTTTCCCCCATCCCCTATGCTGGGACCATCCTAAAAAGAAAGGAGGGAGCGACAATGCGGAATATCCTGGTGGCTCTGGCTCTGGGGGTTGCGGTGCTCCTCCCCGCGGTAGCCGCGTCGGCCGAGAGCGAAGTGGCGGGCGGCGATCACGAGACCGTCGTGACGCCAACCGTGGCCCAAGGCGACTCGGTGAACCTCGGCACGATCGCGGGTTCCGTCCAAACCCCGCAGGCGCCCTACTTCAACCTGCGGCTGGAAAACCGTGACAACTAGCCCGTAGCGCGCTGCCGGTCGTCGCACGTTGGGGGCGGCTGGCAGCGCGGCTTATCTTGCCTCCGCGATCGCGGTTCGGCGGTATCGGTGGGTGCGGCCATTGCCTGCGCTTCTCTCGCGGAGGGAACTGCTGCCGGCCGAATTCCGTCACTTCTCCTTCCGGTTTCCCCCATTCGCTTCCCCGCTGTTGCCCTGCCATACCAAATCATCCCCCCGAATGGGCGTGACGAACCTGTGACGCCATTCCCACCTCCGTCGCAATCTGCGCTTCCCTTCCAGGTGTATTGGTTCGTGAACGATCGCACAGCGCGATCAAATCGAGCAAAAGGAGTGAGCGCGATGAAGACGATGCTGGTGATGCTCATCCTGGGGATGTCCATCGCCCTGCCCGGCGCCGCGTCTGCCGCCGCAGGCGATGATACCCACCCAGACCGTTCGAACCCGTGGCAGGCCGCACAGGGGGCGCCGGAGACCGAGCCCACAAATCTCGGCACGGTGGCGGGCCCCGCCCAGGCCCAGCCCAACTTCGGTCCGTACTCCCAACAGCGGCTCGACAACCGGGGACAGTAGGGACCCGCCGGGCGAGCGGCCACCACGGGATGCCGGAACGAATCTTGATGGGGTCGGGGAGTCATGTCAGGATCCCGCTTTGGCCCGCGCGGCCCCCCGAGAACGTGCCGCGCTTTTGTCCGGCGGGGAAACGCGGGGGCGGCGGAGCAGGTCCGCCGCCCCCGGGCATCGTGCGCTTGCGCTCCGCAGTGAGGACCTACGTCGGGGTAAGTTGAGTCACCCCGGCGGTGTCGACGGAGCCCGCGAAATCGGCGTACCGAACCGGGGTGCCGGCGCCGCCGATGAACCCAAGCTTCTGGAGCGCGGCCGCCGCCTCCCCTACCTGGGTGAACAGCTTCTGCTCGAACGCGAGATTGTGGGGCAGCGGGTCGCGCAGGAAGAGGCGCGCGAGCGCGCGGTGTTCGCACTCGACCCCACCAATCTGAAGCGCGACCTTGACGAGATCGGGCTTCTGCATCTCCGCGAATTCCCGCGCCGCGCTCATGTACGCAGCGATGAATGCGGTCTCAAGGGACTCGAGCGTCCGGTACATCGCGTCGGTATCGGTGGCGATCTTGGGGTCCGGCACACTGAATGTCAGGGCCAGGGGTTTGGCCCCCGCCTTGGTCAGGAACGCAAAGTGCGCCTGTTCGGACGCCTGGTACGCTTTGAGGACGGTGACGACAATCGGAGGTAAGCCCTTGGACCCGTCCGCGTTTGTGTACACGGCCGCGCCCCGGATCACCGCGCCGGTCAGCGTGACCGCTAGGGCTTCCGCGGTCGCCGCGATGTTGATGATCGTCTCGATGTCCTCTGACTGCATCGCCGCTTCGGCGATGCCCCGGACCGCCGCTCCCTGGGTCAACGCCAGCCCGAGCCCCGTGGCCCCGGCCATCTTGATGAGGTCTCGGCGGGAGAGTCTCCCCCGCGCCGACTCTGTGTGCTCCAGCATCTGCCCGTCACTCCTTTCGCCGCGCGTCTGTGCTGCTCTCGAACGCTCCCCGACCCGAGCGGCGTGTTATACAGTCAACCCGCTCACGCCCGAGGGATCCACTTTGCCTGAAAAATCGGTGTAGTTAAGCGTCGCTGCCGGGTTGGACGTGCCGAGCAGGCCTAGGCTCTTGATCTTGGCGGCCGCCTCGCCGACGGTCTGGAACGGAGCCTGCTCGAACCCAAGGTTGTTGGGAGGGGTCACGCCCATCCCGAAGTTCGCCAGAACCCGATGCTCGCACTCGACGCCGGCAACCTGAAACGCCACTTGGGCCAGCGCGGGCTGACCGAGTTGCGCGAACTCGACCGCCGCAGCGATGTACGCGCCGATGAAAACGGTCTCAGCCGAAACCACAAAGCTGAGCAGCGCATGGCTGTCCTTGGTGATCGGGACAAGATCTTGCGGAACCGTGAAGGTGAGCGTCAGTGCCTTCGCGCCCGCCTTGGTCAGGTACTGATAGTGCGCCTGTTCCTCCGCCTGGATCGCCTTCACCCAGGCGACGATTGACGGCGGCAACCCCTTCCCGCCGTCATAGTTCTGAGCCCCGTCGATCACGGCACCGGTCAGCGTGACCGCTAGGGCTTCGGCGGTCGCAGCGATGTTGATGATGTCGGCCACAGACTCCTTGCTCTGCGCCATGGCCCTGAGGGTTCCGATCTGAGAAACCGCCAGGGCCCCGAGCCCGGCGATGCCTGCGGTCTTGGCAAAGCCTCTCCGGTCGAGCCTCCGATCCGCTCTGTCGGTCATTTGACCTTCACTCCCTTCCGCTGTGTGGTGCGACGCGGTTTGCGCGGAACGATCACCGCGCGCTCCGCGCTGTGAGGGAGGTTTCGGTGCCCGCGGCCGCAGAAGCACCAGCCCCTCCACGCATCTCTTCGCACCGACGCGCCTGTCGGATTGGCCGATCTGGACCCCACGGCGAGAGGGTTGCCAGCGGGCACCGACAGATTTTTGGCGAACATGCCGATCCCAAGAAATTGTGGGCGAAGGTTCCGGCTGGCTGTGTTCGTTCGGCAGGGACTCGGGCGGGGCGGGTGAAAAATCGCAACAAATTCCTCGGGAGCCGGAGGGCGCGAAGTGATACCTGATACCTGTGTGACGGTACCGGATACGCGCGTGATGTACGTCGCGGGGGAAGCGGGAAAGCCGATTGCCGAACAGGCTCCGAAGCCCTTCAAGGAACTCGAAGCGAAGCTCGCTTCGCTCAATGGTAGGAAGTTCTATGGGGTCGTGCTTGGCCACGAATATCGAGCGTGTGTCTCCATTGACCCGAATGACGACCCTCTCGCTCTCCCGCACCCGACTTGGGTGTTACCAGGCGGTAGGTACGTTCGCCGAAGGCTCTCCGATTGGGAAAACAACCTCCACCTGATTGGCCCGACCTTCGAGACCCTGTGCCGACGATCCGACTTTGACCCATCCCGGCCCTGCATAGAGTATTACAGGAGTCAAAAGGAACTCTTGGTAATGGTGCCGGTGCGGTAGGGGCAAACGGATTCATTTTGACACCGTGGGGGCCCCGGTGCTGCTTCACACTTAACCTTCCTGATCCGCGCAATCATACGAGCGCCCGAAGTCAACCCCAGGACTCGTTTCAGAACATGATTGTGATGATGAGGGGTCAAGCGCCGTCGGTCTCGATTACGTCCTCGCAATCTCACCTGGACGCCGAGATCAGTGGGAACCTCAATCTGATGTTCGCGCTCACGGGACGGGGGAGGTTCAAATGAACGGCTTTTTGGTGGCGGAGGGGGTGGGATTTGAACCCACGAGGCGGTTTCCCGCCTACACGCTCTCCAGGCGTGCCGAATCGGCCACTCTCGCACCCCTCCGAGCGTAGCTCATTATAACACCTCGACCGCGGCGCCGCCTTCCTGCACCCGCATCGTGTAAGGAAAGGCCCGGGACGAGAGGCCCCGGGCCTTTCCTTCGTGGCAGAACCTTACTTGGCGCGGGACGCCGCGAGCAGCACCGCCCGTTTGGTGTAGACCGAGGCGAGATGCGCCCGAAACTGCCCCGACGCATACAAATCTCCCTGCGGTTCGACCCCGTCCGCGGCATGAGCCGCGGCCTTCGCGACCGTGGCCTCATCCAGGGCTTGGCCGGCCAGCGCCTTTTCCACCGCGGTCGCCCGATAGGCCTTTCCCGCCACCCCGGTGATCCCGATCGCCGCCCGCTGGCACTTCCCGCCGCTCACGGTCACGACGGCCGCGACCCCTACCACCGCGTACCCGCTTGCGGGATGGGGATGCTTCTGGTACGCGCTCCCTGTGCCGCGGGCCAGCGCCGGGACGTGCAGTGCGGTGATCAACTCGTTGGGCTTGAGCGACGTGGTGAGCATGTCCACGAAGAACGCCCCCGCCGGGATCGTCCGCGAGCCTTGGGGACCCGTCGCCACGATCTCCGCATCCAGCGCCAGGAGCGCCGCCGGGTAGTCCGCCGCGGGGTCGGCGTGCGCCGCCGCCCCACCGATCGTCCCTCGATTCCGAACCTGCATGTCCCCGATCACCGCGGCGGCTTCGGAGAGGAGAGGACATTTCTCCATGAGCAGGGTGTTGTGTTCAACGGCATCGTGGGTCGTCAGCGCGCCGATCGCGATCTTCTGCCCCTCTGCCTTGATCCCGTCCAAGCCGCTGATCCGGCCGATATCAACGATGACCTTGGGCTGCGCGAGCCTCAGCTTCATGATCGGGAGAAGGCTGTGGCCGCCGGCGAGGACTTTAGCGTCGTCGCCGTGCTTCTCCAGCAGCCCGATCGCCTCTTTGACGGATTGGGGTGCGAAGTACTCGAACACTGCAGGGATCATCGTGCCTTCACCTCCCGATGCTGGCCGTGAATGGCGTTCCAGATCCGTTCAGGTGTCAGGGGCATATCGAGGTGCGTGATGCCGTAGGGCCGCAAGGCGTCCATGACCGCGTTGACGATCGCGGGCGTGCTGGCAATGGTGCCGGTCTCCCCCACCCCTTTTACCCCCAACGGGTTGTGGGGCGAGGGGGTCTCGGTGCGCGCGGTCGCAAAGGTGGGAAACATGTGAGCTTTCGGTACCGCGTACTCCGCCATCGTGCCGGTCAGGAGTTGACCGTCGGGGGTGTACGCGGCGCCCTCGCATAGGGCCTGCGCGATCCCCTGGACGAGCCCCCCGTGCACCTGACCGTCCACGATCAAGGGGTTGATCACCCGGCCGCAGTCGTCGACCGCGACGTACTGCTTGAGGTCGACCTGACCGGTTTCCGCATCGACCTCCACGACGGCGACGTGCGCCCCGAAGGGAAACGTGAAGTTCGAGGGGTCGAAAAATGCGGACGCCTCAAGCGAAGGCTCGACGCCCGGCGGAAGGTTCCACGCCAGGTACGCCTGCAGCGTCACTTCCTGGATGGTCTTGGCTCGATCGGGGCTGCCCCGCACATGGAACCGCCCCTGGTCGAAGACGACGTCCTTTTCCGCGGCCTCGAGCATGTGGGCGGCGATCTTCGTGGCCTTTTCGCGGACCCGCCGGGCAGCGAGCACGAGCGCCGCGCCCCCGACGACGGTGGTGCGGCTGCCGTAGGTTCCCCATCCCATCGGGATCGAGGCGGTGTCGCCGTGCACGACCTCGATATCCTCGATGGGCAACCCCAACTCGTCCGCAACGATCTGAGCGAAGGTCGTTTCCTCTCCCTGTCCGTGGGGGGAGGCGCCGGTGAAGACGGTCGCCTTTCCCGTGGGATGCATGCGGACCACCGCGCTCTCCCACAGCCCGCCCTGGAACCCGACCGCCCCAGCGACCTGCGAAGGGCCGAGCCCGCAGATCTCCACGTACGTGCTGAGCCCAATCCCCAGGTGCTTGCCCGCGTTGGAGCCCCCCTTCTGCGCCTCGCGCAGCTTGGGGTAGCCGACCATCTGCAGGGCTCGATCAAGCGCCGGGCCGTAGTTCCCGCTGTCGTAGGACAGCCCTTCCGCGGTCGTGTACGGAAACTTTCCGGCGGGGATGAAATTTTTGCGGCGGATCTCGACGGGGTCCATGTTGAGCTTGGTCGCGAGCAGGTCCACCACCCGCTCGATCAAATAGGTGGCCTCCGGCCGGCCGGCCCCGCGGTAGGCGTCCACCGGAGTGGTATTCGTGAAGACCCCGTGGACGACATAGTCGATGTTCGGGATCGTATAGCAGCCGGTCAGCATCAGCCCGTGCAGGATCGTCGGGACCCCCGGGGCGGCGGTGGAGAGGTACGCGCCGAGATTGGCCCACGTCTTGCCCCGCAGCGCGGTGATCGTGCCATCCCGGGTTGCCGCGATTTCCAGATCGGTGATGTGGTCCCGACCGTGGATCGTGCTCGTGTAGTTTTCCCCTCGGTCCTCGGTCCACTTCACCGGCCGGCCGGTCGCGCGTGCGCAGAAGACGACGATCGCCTCGTCGGCGTAGAATGGGATCTTGCTCCCGAACCCGCCACCGACCTCCGGCGCGATGATCCGGATCTTGTGTTCTGGGATCCCGGTGACGACCGACATGAGGAAGCGGGCGATGTGCGGGTTCTGGGTCGTGTAGGTGACGGTGAGGTCGCCGGCGCCGCTTTTGTAGTCGGCGACAACGGCGCGCGTTTCCATCGCGTTGGGGATCAGCCGCTGGTTCACGAACCGCTGGGCCAAAACGATCCCGTCACGCTCCGCAGCCTTGAACGCCGCCGCGGTCGCCTCGGCGTTCCCGAGCACCCACTTAAACGCGAGGTTGTTCGGAACCTCCGGATGGATCTGCGGAGCGCCCCGCTCCATCGCCTTCTGCTGATCGACCACCGTGGGCAGCGGCTCGTACTCGACGTGCACCAACGCCGCGGCGTCCCGCGCGGTGTACGGGTCCTCCGCCACGACCACCGCCACCCCGTCCCCGACGTAGCGGACGACATCCACCGCCAGGGCGGGATGCGGCGGAGTCTTGAGGTCGGAATTAGGAATCAGCCAGGCCGTAGGGATCGGGTTGATCTTCCCCTGGAGATCCTTGCCGGTAAACGCGGCGATCACCCCAGGGTGTCGGCGGGCCGCCTCCACGTCAATCCGCTTGATTCGCGCGTGCGCGTGCGGACTCCGAATGATCACGGCGTGCGCGAGCCCGGCGGGATGGAGGTCGTCGGTGTACGTGGCGGTGCCCGTGATCAACCGAGGGTCCTCCCGGCGCTTGATCCTGGCTCCGAACAGCTTGCTGACGGCCATGGGCTCCCCCCTCCGCTACCGTGACGCCGCTCGTCCGGCGCCACCGCGCATCTTACGCGCCGCGTGCTGAACAGAATTGACGATGTGCTGGTACCCCGTACACCGACAGAGGTTCCCCTCGATCCCCAGCCGGATCTGCTCCTCCGTGGGATCGGGATTTCGCTGCAGCAAGTCGAGCACCGTCATCATCATTCCGGGGGTGCAGAACCCGCATTGGAGCCCGTGCTCCTCCCAAAACCCCTCCTGGATCGGGTGAAGCTTGCCGTTCGTCGCCAACCCCTCGACGGTCTGAAGCGAAGCGCCGTCTGCCTGAACCGCGAGTACCGTGCAGGACTTGACCGCCTTCCCGTGCATCAGGATGGTGCACGCCCCGCAGTTGCTGGTGTCGCAGCCAACGTGGGTGCCGGTAAGTCCCAGCACGTCGCGAATGTAGTGGACGAGCAGGAGCCGCGGCTCTACCTCGTGCGTGTGGACCTTCCCGTTCACGGTCACCTTGACAGCCCGCTTCACCGTCTGTCCCCCTTTCGTCTCGCACTGTCCCACAAAACCGAACGCCGGCCGCTGATGCCCCTGCGGCCGGCGCCTGCGCGCAAACCCGTCCCTTGGTGGTGGCGGTGACAGATCCTCAGGCTGCCTGGTCGGCGATCGCGCAACGTCATCCGCACCCAAAAAGGCATGAGACAGACCGACAGGCCGGGAATATCGTTGGTGGGTTGAGGCTGCGGTAGCTGGAACCGGCGCCGTGGAACCTCGTGTGAGTGCATTATAGCGAGCGGTCTCGCGGCGAAGCAAGGGTTTGTTGCGAGCCCAACCGTACCATGTTAGCATGGGCCCTGCCCGCGACGCCGCGGGGCGATCCCTTACTCGCGCGCCAAACGGTTCGGGGAGCAGGAGACCAACGCCCGGGTTGAAACATTCGGCGACCGCATCGAGCGTGTGTTTGCGGTCGCCGGTGCGAGCCGCTGCGGGTAGCGGGGGACGCGAGCGATATGGAGGCGGCCTTCCAGCTCCTCATCGGCGGGACGCTGACCGGCGCCGAATACGCGCTGGCCGCGGTGGGAATGGTATTGATCCTCCGCGTCGGCCGTGGGGTCAATTTGGCCCACGGCGCGTTCATGGCGCTTGGAGCGTACCTCGCCTACCAAACCAGTATGTCCGGGCGTTCCATCTTCGTCGGAGCCGTGCCGGCCGCCGCGGCCGGCCTGGTGCTCGGAGGCGTGGTGGAACGGGTCCTGATGCGCCCCGTGCGGGGGGGCCCGCTCGCGCGGGCGGTGGTCCTCCTCGGGCTGGGGATCTTGGCGGAGGAGGGATTCCTGCTCGTCTGGGGGGACTCACCCCACTCGGTCCCGTTCCGCCTGGCGCCGCTGCTTGTGGGCCGGATGGTCATCAACACAGATCAGGCAATCGGCGTGGCCATCACCGCGGCGCTTCTGGGGACGATGGCGCTCGGCATCCGCACGCGGCCGGGGTTGGCGCTGCGAGCTGTAATCGCCAACCCGGAGATCGCCGAGCTATCGGGCATCGATGTGGGACGCGTCCGCACCATCACGTTCGCCGGGGGATGCGCGATGGGAGCCGTCGCCGGAGCGTTCCTCTCGCCGCTGCTCACCATCTCCCCCACGATGGGAGGGGGGCAACTCGCCCTCACGCTGGCAATGGTTCTCGTCGGAGGGGCCGGCCGGATCGGAGGGATCCTCGCGGCGAGCCTGGGGGTCGGCGTTGCGTCGACGGCCGTCGGCTTTTACCTGACGCCGGCATGGTCCGACATCCTGGCGCTGCTCCTCGTCGCCGCCGCGATCGTCTCGCACCCTCAGGGCACGCGGGGGCGCTGCAGATGATGCGCTCCGGGGCGGGGCTCTGGCAAATGGCGTGGGGCCTCCTTCCCCTGGGGATCGTCCTCGTGTCCAGGGATCGCTTCACGCTTTCGATCCTCGCGGTGGCCAGCACCCAGGCGCTGTACGTGGTGAGCTGGGACGTTCTCAGCGGCAGCGGCCGGATCAGCCTCGGCCATGCGCTGCCGTTCGGGTGCGGCGCGTACGCGACGGCGCTTGTGTCGGGGTGGGGGCTGGTCCCGCCCGCCCCGGCGATCGCCGTGGGCGCACTAGCCGGGATCGCCGCCGGCGCCCTGCAGGCAGCGCTCGGCGCCCGCCTTCCCCGGATCGGGCTGGCGATTGTGACGCTGGCGGTCGCCGAGTGCGCGCACGAGATCGCGGGGATGCTCCAAATTGCCGGCCCCGGCGGGCTCGTCATCGGTGAGGAGGCCGGCGTCACCGCGACCGTGTTCCCCGCAGACGAAACCGCCGCGGCGCGGCTCGCCGCGGCGGCGCTTACGGTCGCCGTGATCGGCGTCCTCTGGATGGTGCGCTCGCGGCTTGGGCTGGCCATGCGCACGGTGGAGGCCGATGATCGCGGAGCGACGGCGTCAGGAATCGATGTCACGCGGATCCGCGAGGTGGCATTTGTGATCGCCGGCGGACTTGCCGGTCTCGCCGGCGGGCTCGCCGCGTCGCTGGCCGGTCGAGCGGCGCCGCCGATGCTGTCGCTGGAACCCAGCCTCTTCGCGATCGCCGCTGCGGGAATCGGTGGGCGCGGCTCGATCGTCGGGCCGGCTCTCACCGCGTTCGCCGCGTCGGCAGCGCTGCAGTGGTTCGACCTGCCGGTGATGGCGCGGCTCGCATTGTACGCCCTCGTCCTGATCGGGATGGAACTCACGGCATCCCGCGGCCGCCGCCGCCGGGACGCCCGTCTGCATCCGCTGCGGGAAGACGGCGCACGATGAATGACCGCGCCGCCTCGGCGGGCGGACTAAGGGATGCTGAGGCCGCCCCCCGACGGCCGCTGCTGCGGGTCGAGGACATCGTCAAGCATTTCGGCGGCGCGGCCGCCCTCGCCGGCCTTACCCTGACGCTGGGCGAAGGAGAAATGCTCGGGATCACCGGTCCAAACGGATCCGGGAAGACCACCCTGATAGACGTGATCGCCGGATCCGTCCGCCCGGAACGAGGACGCGTTTGGCTCGGGACCCGGGACATCACCGCGTGGCCGCCGTACCGGACGGTGCGGGCCGGAGTGGCGCGCACGTTCCACGCCCCCCGTCTCTCCGCCAACTTAAGCGTCCGGCAGAATCTCGAGGCCGCGACACTTCACCGAAACCTGGCACGACGCAGGAGGGACGAGACCGTGAGCCGGGCCCTCGACCTCGCGGGCCTGCAACCGCTCCGCGAGCGGGAGGTCCGCACCCTTACCTTGGGCGAGATCCGACGCGTCGCGGTGGGGCGGGCGTTGGCGACCGGAGCCCACGTGCTGCTGCTGGACGAACCGTTTGCGTCGTTGGGCCCTGAAGAAATTCCCAAAATGCTGTCGGCGCTCCGTCGCCTTCGGGAGACGGGGATCTCCGTGGCCCTCGTCGCGCACAGTTACTCGGTGCTTCAAGCGTTGTGCGACCGGGTGGTGGTGATCGCCGCGGGCCGAGTCGTTGGCGGCGGCCCGCCTTCGGACCTGTGGCATGCTTAGCGCCCGGGGCCTGCGGGTCCGGTCCCCCGGGGGCTTCCTGGTGCTCGACGACGTCACCGTGGTCGTGCATCCAGGCGAAGTCGTCGTCTTGGTGGGCCCAAACGGGTCGGGCAAAACCATGCTGCTGCGGACGTTCGCCGGGCTGGTCCACCCCGAGGCCGGCACGATCCACTTATACGGGAAACCACTCCTGCCCCACCCCGCGCACCGGCGGGCCGACTCCGGATTGGCCTACGCCCCGGCCCCGCCGGCGATGCTGGCGGGACTTTCCGTCCAGGACACCCTAAAGGTCGGCGCGTGGCATCGCCGGGATCGCCGGGCGGTGGCCCGTGATGTTCAGCGGATTCTTGAAGACCTCCCGCCCCTTGGGGAGCGCCTGCATCACCTCGCGGAGTCCCTGCCTGCGCCCGCACGCCGGATGCTCGCGCTCGGCCGGGCGGTGATGTCGGCGCCGCGGGCGCTGCTCCTCGACGAACCTCTCGGCGGACTGGATGATGAGGCCGCCGCATACATCCGGCGGGCGATCCGCCGACTACGGGACGACGGGGTCGCCCTCCTCGCCGCCGAGCACGCCCTCACCGGTACCCTGGCGATCGCCGACCGGGCGTATGGGTTCAGGGATGGACGGGTCGTCTTCAGCGGTTCCCCCTCCGCGCTGGCACACGCGGCCGCATTCGGGGAGATTTACTACTAAGAGGCGATTTGCGCTCGCCCGCAAACTCCTCATCGTGGCGCATGCTCCTGACGAACGAGGTCTACCGAGCGGCACCAGCGATCGTAGTGGCGCGGAAACACCGCGAGCTGCAGAGCAAAATCCGGATACCGATGCCTTCAACGGTGCCAGTTCTGGATTCCGCGCGGGTCATCCGACGGCGGGAACACGCGCCGGGGAAACGGAGGGGCGATGAGTCGACGGCGAACACTCGGTTCGATTTGACTTCAATCACCAGTAGAAATTCCGGGTAAGAAAGTCGACTGGATACGTCGCGGAGGACCGGATGAGCGAATCCACCGTGGACTTGGCCGAGTACTTCGATTACCTGTGTCTCGCCCGTGAGCGGCTATTTGCCTGGATCGCCGGTCTCCCGGCGGAGGCCTACGCGCGTGCCTTTCCGTTCGGCCGCGGGTCCATCCGCGCGACGCTCATTCATGTCGCGGATGCGCAGCGCGGGTACACGTCGCGGCTTGAAGGGTCGGAATATTCGGCCGCGGAGAATCCCTTCACCGCGGAGCGGCTGCCCGATCTGGGATCGTTGAAAGACGCCTGGTCCACGCTGAATCCTCTGACGCGGCGCGCGATGGCGGCGCTCGGCAACGGCAGCCGTGAGATCCTGTACGCCAGCCGGGTGCTCTCCCCGGGCAAACGTCTTCGGGGCACGGCCGGCGGCGTCGCGAGCCAACTGCTCTTCCACGAGGTGCACCACCGGGCACAGGTGATGACCATGCTCCGCCATTTTGGCGTGGCCGCGGAGAATCTCGACTACAACAATCTGATGTTCGACCGGGTCGACTGAGGATCGGAAGAGGTTTCGCCGCGGCGTGACGCGTGGAGGTGGATTCGGATCTCGCAAACTCCTCCCGCGCCGTCCGGCAGTCTCCGCCACGTTCCGGGCTGGACGGCGCTGCCGTCGACCGCCCGAACTTCAATAAATAGTCGCCCGGTGACGGCGGTGCCCATGCCGCCGACCAGAACTACCAGGCGTTCACCGCGGGCCCATCCTTCACCACCGCCCGGAACCAGGTCTCGCCGACGTCGGCGCTGAGCTCCACCCCGGGAATGCCGCAGAAGAGTCAAAATCCCATGACATTGGTCTGGCAAGGCGTTCCGGGGTTCGAGCCCTTGTCGTCAGGCGAGGAGCCGAATTCACGAAAAATGACCTCGAGCGTGCGGCTGACCAAGCGCAGCCCCCTCCCCATTGCTGCACGTGGTCAATCGGCGCACCGTCGTGTATGTTTTACAACGCCGAAATTAAAGAATGTGTCTGAAGTTATAAGCCGAAATTTGCGCGATGTCCACTGCTTGACTACCATACGGCGGATGCGATCGCCCTCGCGGGCCAGCGGCGTCTTCATTCGTACCCCTCCAGTCCGCGCCCCCGTCGGCTATTTCGTCTCCAGGCGTGATTCCATCAGGACGACCACGTATGGATTCCACGTCGACAGCACGTAGTAGAGGCTGAGTTCGGATCCGCGGAGCATGGTCCAGCGCTCCACGACGTAAGGTGCATAGGCGCCACCGCGGACGGCTCCGGGGTTACTCCGACCTTTACCGATGACCGGCCCCGCCAGGCCGTCGTCCGGCTTTATCTCCGGATCATGGATGAACTTTCCCTGGGCGCCGTCACGAACAGCATCGAACAGAATTTGGGGGTCGCTCCACGGTCCCCACGGGGTGCGGGCGTAGGAGAACAGGATGCCCCGCGGTGTGCGGCTATCATAGGTCATCAGCCACACGCTGAGGTCTTTACACCACGTGACCGACAGGTCGCCGAGCGTGCCATTTTTCACGATCGGCGCAGCATCTGACTCCTGGCCGCTCCACCTCGGCGCGCCCGTCGCATCCAACCCAGCAAAATAGCGGGTTCCCTGTCCGTTCTCGAACGTTGCGGCGGGGACGATTGACAGGTAGGCGTCGCTCTCCCGGTACCGGCCGGTCCCCCAGACGATGACGAACGGTCCGCCCGACGGCAGGCCCGCCATCGGTGCTGGCTCGGTGTGCCATGACATCTTCACGAACCGCCCCGCCGGAAGCTCAGAAACGGTGCGGAGCGGCTGGAACGTCGCAGGGGGGATGAACTTCGTCAGCACGCTCCGATCGGTCGAACGATCCTCGGAGTGGTTCGTACTCACGGCGACGTACATCTGCCCGTTGAGGGTGATCCCCGCGACCGGCACCTCGAAGGGCCGCATGCTAATGCCCGGCGGCTGGATCGTCAGAGCACGGCCCCGGTCGGTCAGGAAGTCCAGCCGCACGCCTTGCCCCGGATCGCGAGCGTCCGTCGTCCCGATCGGGTGCCGCACGGGGCCCGGCAGGCCGATGGTATCGCCGAACAGGAAATACGCCCGTCCCTCATGCTCGAAGGAATAGCCGAGGTCGGTACCCTGGATCTTATACTGTTTGAAGGTCCGGCTCAGCGTCGGTTGATGCCGCTCCTTATCTGTATCACCGATGAGCTGTTCGAGTTTGACGGTGGACCCGGACACGAAGCGGAGGGTCGGCGCATTCGTCGGGGGCGACGAGGCCCCACGCACTCCAGGCGCCAGCGTGCCCGTGCTCAGCCCTACGGTCGCAATCACGCATGCCAGCAGTTTCTTCATTTTCGCGGCTCCCCCTTGCCGTGGCGATGATCCGGCGTAAACGTCCCCTTCAAATTACCACCCCCGTGATGACTGTGTATCCGGTTTCCAGATCGCCGCTGAGATCGTAGAGCCGTGCATTCGCGAGCGCTGAGGGTCTGGATAGAAGGGACGAACCGGTATCTTCGTTTGTGGAGAGGTCCGCCTCTGCAGGGCACCCCACGCTTAATTGCGCAGGCTGCCGGCCCGTCCATTCTATCTAGGGCGGTCGCGATCGAAAACCCGCGCGACGCGAAGGCGCGGGATAGTCCTGTGTCGCATCCCATCAAGAAACATACTCTCCCCGTATTCTTCGTGCGGCCCTGGTTCGGCGGATGTCACCGCCCCTCGTGTCCCCCGGCGCCGCGGCACGCGGCCCGAGACATCGCATCCCCAGCGGAATCAACGATGAGGCGCTACCGCCGGCAACAGGGCGGTGGGCGCGCCAGGGTAGTAGACTATCACGTAGAGCGCATTCCCCACGAGATTGGTGCCCTGAAAACCGTTGCCGAAGGAAAAGTTCCACTCGAAATTGGGTGCCGGTCCGCGGTCTTCACAATGCGCCTGAGCGGTTTTCCCCGAACAGGCCCAGTAGAGATAGGGCTGAATGTTGTGGAAGGGCCCGACCCTGACGTCCGGTGGGGCGACCACGGATTGGCCCGGGTGCAACCCCAATTGATTGTAGAACAATTCGCCCATGTCGCTGCCCGTGCAGCCGAACCCGGTCCTTCCGTCCGTGCATGACGGCTGATCACTCGGCTTGGATTCGGGTAACTTCCAGTCGGTCTGACCGAGATATCCGCGGCCATGCTCCGCCGTGTTCAGGGCGTGTATCCACCGAACCGCGGTCGGGTGTGTCATCGCACCGTCCGGATTGATCTCCTTGATGCCGAGTGCCTGCGTGGCCGCAAGATTGGCATCCGCGAGCCAGGTGACCTTCGCCACGGGATCGTAGACGGTCTTCCCGCCCGGGTTGACCTGCAATCCTCGTCCCGTGGCGGGTGGGGTGCCGGCCAGTTTGTGCGGGATCATCGGCAGCACATAGAGATAATTCGGCGGCACATTGGCCCCTTGAAATCCGGTGTTGAACGAGAAGCTGATGAACCCCTGTTTCGCATCCGCTGCAGCGGCTGCGGACCAATAGAGATACGGCTGGAAGTTGTGGAAGGGCCCGACGGCAGTGTCGGAAATGGGAACGGCCGTGTTCGGCTCTTGAAGGCCCAATGCAGTATAGTAGAGGGACCCAAGGGTACTCCCCGAACATCCGAACCCGAACGATTCGCCGTGACGGCCGGTATGCGCGCAGGTGCGATCCTTTTCCGGTGTCGTGGGGAGCTGCCAGTTGTTGTGGCCCAAATAACCCTCGCCGGTGTGGTAGGCGTCCAGCGCCTGGACCCAGCGAACGGCGGCCGCATAAGTCATCGAACCGTTGGAGTTGACGCCGCCGACGCCGAATTTTTCGGCTGCCGCGAGATTGCCGTTGGCGAGCCACGTCACGTGCAGTGTTGTGTCGTATACGGTCTGGCCGTCGGCGCTCGGCACCAATGCGGCCGCCGCGCCTTGCGTCGTAGCCGCGGCCAGCGCAACCGGCGCACCCTGTGGCGAGGCGGGGATCGTCGGGGCTTGCCCCTTCATGCCGCTGACGACCGCCCGTATGGCACCTTCCCAGGCTCGCGCCATCTTATCGTAGCCGCCGGCGTTCGGGTGAAGGACATCGGCATAGTCGGTTTTGGAGAGGATGGTCTGCATGTCGACCGTTGAGACCCGCGGGCCTTTGGATGCGGCGAGGCCGGGTATCGCGGCCACGTAGGTTTGATAGGCCTTGTCGGGGCCCCTCCGGAACGGAATGATTTGCGCCACGATGACGTACGCGTGTGGCAAACGCCCCAGGATATCATCGAGCAGCGCCGAGAGATTGGCCGGTGCCGAAGCCGCACCGCCCTTGTGGAGATCATTGGTGCCGATGTGGAGAAGAATGATCTCGGGCTGATACGTCTCGAGCCAGTGCCTTGTATCGATGCCGTTCTTGAGCTGCGGGATTGTCCACCCGGGGTGCCCCTCATTCGCCGGGTCGGGGATGACGCCGGTGCCGCTCTGCTGGGAGCCTACGAAGTGCACAGTATAGCCGTCCTGGGCGAGCAACGTCCCAAGCGAGTGTCGGTAACCGCCGTAGTCGCGATCGGGCCAACCGAAGGTAATGGAATCACCGAGCGGCATAATCTTGAAGACGCGATTGGACGGGGCCGCCAACGAAGCGGGGGTGCCCGCCCCATTCGCCAGGGCGCCCGCGAACACCGCTACGATCGCTATCGCACACACCAGCGCCTTTTTCATTCATGCTCCTCGAGTCCGCGCCCCGTGTCGGCTATTTCGTCTCCAGGCGCGATTTCATCAGGACGACGACGTACGAATTCCACGTCGACAGCACGTAGGCGAAATTTGCGTTTCGGCTTTTCGACTCATCGTCAGTGTGCACCTGCACCCCTTGTATTTGGAGGATCCATCCCATCCTCCAGCCCCGGGGTCCCAGAAGAGCCCGTTCTGCCTATCCTGAGAACGCCAACACCGGAATGCCGCACCGACGGGCGACAAGCCGTCTCAAAAAACCATGCGGAGATCCACCGGAAGATCGCGGAGGGCGCCCCCCGCGCACGTGCCCGCGGACACCGCCCTGATGGCGCCCGCGCTCCTCCGGCCTGTTGAGGCCCAGGCGGGGAACGGTGTGGCTCGAGAGCCGGGAGATCAGTCCCCTTCCCCCCGAGCGGATCGTCCGCCTCGGGGTCGCGCACGTCCCGCAGGGGCGGCATCTGTTTCCGGACCTGTCGGTGCGCGAGAACCTGCTCCTCGGCGCCTACACCCGGGGGACCCGGGAGGCATTGCCGAGGATCTACACCGGATGCTCAACCTGTTCCCCCGTGGTGGCCGATCGGGTCTCGCTGCCGGCGAACCACCTCAGCGGCGGGGAGCAACTAATGGTCGCGCTTGAGCGCGTGCTAATGACGCACCCGCCGATCGGGTCCAGGCGCTGATGCACGCGATCGACCGCCTTCGAACCGCCGGGGCGAGCGTGCTCCTTGCTGGAGGACACGTCGCCACGCTCTTGGATGGTGTCAGGGTCCGGGAGGCGTACCTAGGCTGGGCGCGGGATCCTCCCTCAGGTCCAAATCGGGACTCGCGGGGTGGATCGGGTCACTCCGCCTCCACGATCACCTCGATCTCGACGGTGATGCCGCCGGGGAGCGAACCCATCCCCACCGCCGAACGGGCGTGCCGGCCCTTCTCGCCGAACACCTCCACGAACAGATCCGAACAGCCGTTGATCACCTTCGGCTGGTCTCCGAACTCGGGGACGCCGTTCACCATCCCGAGGACCTTGACGATGCGCTTCACGCGATCGAGGCTGCCGAGCGTCTCCTTCAGCACGGCGATCTGCGTCAGTCCGACGGAGCGGGCATGTTTATATGCCTCCTCGGTCGACACGTCCCGGCCGACCTTACCCTTCGGGACCGAGCCGTCGGGATTATACGGGCCCTTGCCGGAGAGAAAGAGCAGATTTCCGACCCGGACGGCGTGCACGTAGGTGCCGGCGGGCTTCGGGACCGGCGGCAGCTCGATCTTCAACTCGGCGAGGCGGGCATCGATCGTCATGCGGCTCCCCCTTGGTAACCAATGTGCGGCATCGGGGTGTTCGCCGGCGACCGGCGGCGCCCCCTTCCCGGTTGAAGGAACCATCCCGGGATCGCCCAACTGTACCAACGGCGCGCACGCCGCACCGTTACGCCGGTCGTCGGGAGGCCCCGAGTGCCGTTAACGCCACGCGACGAGCTCACGATCCGCATCGACCAACTGCAGCGCCACCTGCAGTCTCAATCCCTGGATGCGGCCCTGATCGGCCAGAACATCGACCTCTATTACTTCACCGGCAGCATGCAGGGCGGCCTGCTCATCGTGCCCGCCGCGGGCCGTGCCGTGTACGCCGTCCGCCGCGTCTTCGAGCGGGCGATCCAGGAGAGCCGCCTCGAGGAGATCGTCCGGTTCGAGAGCTTCCGCCAGCTTCCCGACCTCGTCCGGGGGGCGGCGGGGCGCACTCCCCGCCGGATGGGGCTCGAGCACGACGTGCTCCCGGTCGCGGTCAGGGACCGCATCGTCGCAGGGTTCCCAGACACGACATGGGCCGACGTCTCCCCGGCCATCCGCACGATCCGCGCGGTGAAATCCCCGTACGAACTGGAGCGGCTGCGGGCGTCCGGTACACTCTCCGCGCAGATGATCGACGCCGCGGTCGGCGCGCTGCGGGAGGGCATGACCGAACTCGAATTCGCGGCCCGGGTCGAGGCCGCCGCCCGGATGAAGGGGCACCAGGGCATTGTGCGCATGCGGGGATGGAACCAAGAAGTATTTTTCGGCACGCTCTCCTCCGGAGAAGCCGCCGCGATGCAGAGTTTCCCCGACGTCCCGCTCGCCGGTCAGGGGCCGGGACCGGCGAGCCCGCTCGGCGCCGGCTGGCGCCGCATCGTGGCGGGCGACCCAATCATCGTGGATTACGTGGCGGCGCTGGACGGGTACATCTGCGACCAGACCCGCACGCTGGTACTCGGGGCGCTGCCCGAAAAGTTTGCCCGCGCCCACGACGCTGCCCTGGCGATCCTCGCGGACATCCAGGCTGCGATCCACCCGGGCGCAACCCCGCAGGACCTCTACCGGCGCGCGCTGGCGCGGGCCGACGCGCTTGGGTACGCGGAACACTTCATGGGCCACGGCGCGCTGCGGGCGCGGTACATCGGCCATGGGGTCGGCCTGGAGCTGGACGAATGGCCGGTGCTCGCCGAAGGATGGACGCAGCCGCTCCAGCTCGGGCACGTGTTCTGCGTGGAGCCCAAGATCGTCTTCCCGGGCGAGGGCGCCGTCGGGATCGAGGACCAATTCGCGGTGACCCCGGACGGCGCCGAGCGGCTCACCCAGTCCGAGCAGCGCCTCTTCACGGTCTAGCCGCCGCCGCGCAGGAGGGACCCCGTGCGGTCGGTGAAGCGGAGATCGCCGTCCACTGGAAAGAAGAGGGTACGAGCACCCTCCCCCAAGTTCATCGGGCAGGCCAACCTTGTCGACCCGGGGATCATGGAGCGGTTCAGTCTCGAGCGCTTCCCGGAATGCTTTCGCGAGTACGCGATGCGTTTCGCCGCACTCGCGCGCCGTGCCGGATTGCGTTCGCCAGGGGACCGACCGCGCCCCGCGGGGTGATCAGCCGCCGCCCAAGTAAAGCGAATCGAGCCCCACCAGCCGCTGGGTCACCAGGACCACCACCAGGGCCATCGCGATGCTGATCGTCCCGGCCACCGCTGCGGTGGGATCGAACGAAAACCGCAGGTAGTCGAAGATCTCGATCGGCAGCGGCGTCGTCCCGACGCCGCTGAGGAACAGCGAGATGTTGAACTCGTCGTAGCTGGTGACGAAGGCAAAGATCGCCCCCGAGATGATCCCCCCCTTGATCAACGGCAGCGTCACCCGCCAGAAGGTGGTGGCGAGGCCCGCCCCCAGGTTCCGGGCCGCCTCCTCCAGCGTGCGGTCGAACCGCACGAGCACCGCACTCGTGATCAGGAAGACGTACGGGAGGCTGATCAGCGTGTGGCCGATGATCAACCCCAGCAGCCCGGTGCGGCTCCACCCCAGCGCGTAGAAGAAGATGAGCAGGGCGATCCCGGTGAGGATCCCGGGAACGGCCAGGGGGGAGATCACCAGCACGCGCATCAGGTCCCGGAAGCGCCCCACCGACCGAGCCAGCCACAGGCTGGCCATCGTGCCCAGCACGGTGGCGACGACGGTGACGATCGCCGCCAGCTCCACGCTGAACGCGAGCGATCGGGTAAACGACCGGCTGTGGGCGAAAGCCGCGAACCATCGCAGCGAGATCCCATCCGGCGGGAAGCGGAGGTACGCGCCGGAGTTGAGCGCGGCGAGCACGACCACCACGATCGGCGCCAGCAGAAACGCGTAGATCAGCCCGACGGCGAGGAGCAGATACAGCCGCTCGCGCCGGATTACCATCGCCGGGGGCTGGGGGCCGTCATGTCACCGGCCGCGTCACCCGGCCGATCAGCCGGATGTAGCACCAGACGAGCAGCATCGTGATGACGAAGAAGAGGAGCGCAAATGCGCTGCCGCCGGGCCAGTTGAAGAGCTCGGTGATGGTGCGGACGACCAGGATGGGGACCGTGATCACGGTAAATCCGCCGAGCAGCGACGGGATGACATAGGAACTAATCGCGAGCACGAAGACCAGGATCGTCCCGGCCGCCAGCCCGGGCAGGCTGAGCGGGAACGTCACCCGCCAAAACGTGCGCCAGGCACCCGCGCCGAGCGAGCGTGCCTCCAGCTCGAGTTCGGGGTCGATCCCCTGGATCGATCCCGCCAGCGAGAGCACCATGAACGGGATGAACACGTGGACCAAGCCGATCAGGACGCCGGTCTGATTGTACATCAGCGGGGCCCGCCGCATCCCCACCGCGTGGAGCAGTTGGTTGATCAGGCCGGTGTCCTGCAGCAAGATCATCCAGCCGTAGGTGCGGATCAGCACCCCGACGAGGAGCGGGGAAATCACCAGAATCATGAAGAGCCCCTTCATCCGGCGCGGCGTCCGGGCGAGATGGTAGGCCAGCGGATAGGCCAGCACTACGCTCAGCCCCGTGGTCACCACCCCCAACCAGAGGCTGCGCCAGACGACCTGCCAGGTAAACGGATCGTGCACGATGTGGCCGTAGTTGGCGAGGGTGAACACGCGCAGGTAAGGTGCCTGATGGCTCGGCGTGAACACGCTGATCAGGAGCAGATTGAGGTAGGGGGCGACGAAGAACACCAGCATCAGCCCGAGCGCCGGGAGGATCAGCAGGGCCTGGCCCGAGATCCGGCCGCCCGGGGACGCTCCTGCCGGACCGGGCGCCGCAGCGGGCATCGCCTACCCCCGCCCCCCGGGGAGGGTCCACCCGGAAGACGCATCGAAGGCCACGGTGACCTCATCGGCCATTTGGTGCACGGCATGGACGCCACCCTGCACGCGGAGCAAGGTCCCCGCGCCGACGTCCACGCGGTAGTCGAAGAAGCTGCCCAGGAAGATGCGCTCGCGGATGATCCCCCGGAGGCGGTTGACGCCGTCGCCCGCCACCGCCGCCTCCCGCCGGCCGAGCTCGATGTTCTCGGGCCGGATGCTCAGCACCGCCTCCATGCCGCCGCCGAGGTCCTCCGGCCCCCGCGCCCGCAGCCGGCCGATGCTCGTCTCCAGCACGACGTCGTCGCCCGCGCGCGCCGCCACCCGCCCCGGGATCAGGTTGGTCAGCCCGATGAAGGACGCCACCCGAGCCGTGCGCGGACGTCGGTAGACGATCTCCGGCGCGTCAAACTGCTGGAGGACCCCGTCCATCAGCACCGCGACGCGGTCCGCCAGCACCAGCGCCTCCGACTGATCGTGCGTCACGTACAGGGTGGTGATGTGAAATTCTCGCTGAAGAGATCTGATGTAGAAACGCATTTCCTCGCGCAGCTTGGCATCCAGATTGGCCAAGGGCTCGTCCAGCAGCAGGACGCTGGGGTTGATCACGAGGGCGCGGGCCAGGGCGGTGCGCTGCTGCTGGCCCCCGGACAGCTGACGCGGGTAGCGCTTCCCCAGGCCCCCCAGACCGACCTTGTCGAGGATCTCCGCGACCATGCGGTCGATGTCGGCACGCCGGACGCCCTGCATCTCCAGGCCGAAGGCGATGTTCTGGTGGACCGTCAGGTGTGGAAAGAGGGCGTAGTTCTGAAACACCATCCCGCAGCTGCGCTTCTCGGGAGGGGCTTCGGTGACGTCCCGATCGCCCAGGAGGACCCGCCCGTGGGAGGGCGTCTCAAACCCGGCGATCATCCGAAGCGTGGTGGTCTTCCCGCAACCCGACGGGCCGAGCAGGGCCACCAGCTCGCCGGAGGCGAACGTCAGCGTCAGTTCATTGACGGCCACAACATTGCCAAAGCGCTTGGTGAGCCCTCGAAGACTGATCTCCGCCATGCCGGCTGAGCCGGATCGCTAGCAGTGCCCGCCGACCTGGTGGTTCCAGGCGTCCGCCATCCCCTCCCGTGCCCCCGAACTGTTCAGCCACACGTAGTCCCAACGCGGGATCTTGCCGAGCTGGGCCGGCGTCACCGGGATCAGCTTGGCCGCGTCGGGGCTGATGTTCACCTGCGTGTTGGCCGGGGTCCAGTAGAACTTCTCCGCCCACTTCTTCTGCACGGGCGCGCTGAGCCAGTAGTTGATGAAGGCGTAGCCGAGCTCCTTCACCTTGCTCCCCGCGCAGACGTTCATGTCCTGCTCGAACATCCCGCAGTAGCCTTCCTTGGGCAGGACCCAGGCCACGGGTAGCCCCTTCGCCTTTAAGAAGGACCAATCGGGCGCATCGATCAGGCCGACGGACGTTTCGCCCTGGGTCAACATCGTCTGCTCTGTGCCGCTGAAGTCAACCTGCCGGGCCGCGCAGAGGTGCTTGGCGATCCAGTCGATCGCCGGCTTCCAGTTCTTGTAGCTGCCGGTCAACACCTGAGCCATCTTCATCACGTGCTGGGGCTCACCGGAGTTCCCGATGTTGAAGATCGTCGTTTTGGTTCCGTACTTGCCGAGGTCGAACCACGAGGTTGGTGCATCCTGCACCATGTCGGTCCGGTACGTGATCCCCAGCGCCCCGACCAGGCCCAACACTCCCACGTCGTTCGGTTGGCGCAGCGCTTTGGGGACGAACTTCAGGTTGGGCACCTGGTCCGGCGGCAGCGGGGCGAAATACCCTTCCGCCCGCAACTGCGCCAGGTAGGTCTCGTTCGTGACAAACACGTCGTACGGGGGGCGGTCCTTGCCGGCCGCCTGCATCTTCGCAAACCAGTCCTTGGCGAGCCCAATCGCCAGTTCGACCTTGGCCCCCGTCTCCGCCTCGAACTGCGGGATGTGCTCGTTCAACATGAAATCCTGCCACGTCCCCCCGTAGCTGGTGACGACGAGCGTTTGTCCCTTGAAACTCTGGGCCGCGGCCGCAGCGGGCGTCGGGCTCAGGGCGCGGACCGCCGCGGACGCCGCCGGCACGCTCAGGCCGAGCAGGGCCAACCGACCGATCGCGGCACGGCGGCTGAGCCGTCCGCGCTTCGCCGAGGCGACGAGCCTCTCCACCGCGGGATCCCGGACCAGTTCATGCGCGTTCATCGTTGCGCCCCCTCGGAGTGCCTCGATTCCCCCCGCACCGCGCGGACCAAGCCGGCCGGCGGGGCGATGCGGTCGTTGGCGACGGTAACTTTGGCCCGCGGGGGGGATTTTCCTTCAGGACAGGCGGCGGACGAGGGACCGTCAGCGCCGCAGCGCGGCGAAGAACCCGCGGAGCAGCGCGCCGCACTCCGCCTCA
The DNA here is from genome assembly GCA_035307765.1 of bacterium. NCBI lineage: Bacteria > bacterium. The sequence continues at coordinate 338,476 of DATGHU010000034.1, forward strand.
CGCACGCCCCCGAACACTTCCACGGCATGGTTGAACCGGGAATCGCGCAAGAGGTCAACGACGCTGCCGGCTCCCCCGGCCTTCGGATCGGGGGCGCCGTAGACGAGGCGAGGCAGTCGGGCCTGCACGAGCGCCCCGGCGCACATCACGCAGGGCTCGAGTGTGACGTACAGCGTGCACCCCAGCAATCGCCATCCGCCTAGGATCTTCGCGGCCTGGCGCACGGCGTTGAGTTCGGCATGTGCGGTGGGATCCCGCAGTACCTCGCGGCGGTTGCGGCCGCGGGCGATCACCCGCCCTTCCCGCACGACGACCGCTCCGATCGGAACATCGCTGAGGCGCGCGGCGGCCTCGGCCTCGGTGAGGGCCTCGCCCATGAACGCCAGATCGGCGGAGCTTGGAGGCGAGGGAGTCACTCGCTTGGGGGCATGGGGGCGCCTTCGGCGGGGAGATGCAGGGTCTGCAGCGCGTTGAGGATCCCCGCCGCCGTTCCGGCGATCTTGCGGGGACGGTCGCCGTCGACGAGCTCATCCTCTTTGAGCATGATGCTGGACTGCACCCGGGCGCTGTACACCGGAGGGGCGTCTTCGGTCGAGAAGTGCTGCTGAAGGCTGATGCTCGGCACTCCGGGATCGTCCGACGCGGGCACGATCGCGCGGCGCAGCGCCACGACGTCGGGGGGGACGAGGAGGCGGTCCATCATGATTTCCATCACCAGCTCGCCGAAGACTTGAACTTCTTCATGCACCGTCTTGGAGAACTCTACCCCCTCATCGTACTCGGCGATGTGCCGGCCGAACGACAACGCGTCGACGAGGAACCGCAGCTCCGCCCACGGCCAGGCGAAGGTCCGGGGAGTGTCGACCGACGGCTCGCTCTCAAGATGCACGACGTAGCGATACTCACGACTCATGTGGTCCACGTCGACCAGGAAGGCGTACCCGGAGACGATCAGGTGGTGATCCTCCAACGCCTCGGTCAAACGCCCGGCAAACTCGTGGAACGGATCGTGGTAATCAAGCCTGCCGGACATGGGTTACCTGGGGTGAGCGGGAGTGGGCGACGCGGCTCCGCTCGCGGCTTCGCGCATGCCGTGCACTTGGCCCTGGCAAGCCCGCAGGAGCACCCGCGGCAGGCTGTCAACGAACACGGTCACCCCCAACGTCCGGTAGGTCCGCACATCCTCCGGGGTCAGCGCTAGAATGCCGACCGGGACCCCCGCGGCGCGGCCGGCCCCGATGATGCGCCGGATCGCCGCCTGGATGTCGGGGTGTGTCGGGGTCCCCGGATGCCCCAGGCTTTGCGAGAGATCCGAGGGGCCGATGAACAGCACGTCGACGCCCGGCACCCGCGCGATCGCCTCCACGGCCTCGAAGCCGCGCCGGGTCTCGATCTGGAGCACGCTGATCGTGGTCGCGTTGCTGTTGGCAATATGGTCCGACATCGAAACCTTTCCCCACAACGCCGCCGCAGTCGCACCGGCCAACGACCGCGTCCCAGCCGGAGCGTACTTGGTCGCGGTCACGACCGCCGCGGCCTGCTCGGGGGTATCGACCTGGGGAACCATCACCCCCACGCAGCCGACGTCGAGGGCCCGCAGGATCGTCTTCGGGTGACCCTCCGGGACGCGAGCCAGCGGGACGACGTTCACCGCGCGGCAGGCGCGCACCAATCCCCCCAGGACATCGACCGTGACCGGCCCGTGCTCCATGTCCAGCAGGAGAAAATCATAGCCGGCGAGTCCGGCGACTTCCGCGACCTCCGGCGACGGCAGGGGCAGAATGGTGCCGAGCACCGTCTCCCCGCCATGGACCCGCTCCTTGAATGAGTTCGTGGTCATCGCACGCTCCCATATGTCGAGCACCGCCCGGAAGAGTTCCATCCGGGTTGGTGAAATTCCCTTGTCACAGGTGGGTTCAGGACTTACCGATCAGCACGCCCGCGACGAACACGAGCCCGCCCCCGACGATAACCTGGAGGAACGAGAGCCAGAAGCTCATGCCGAAATAGCGGTTGCGGATAATCGCGATCAACACCAGCTCGATCCCGACCACGAAGTAGGCCACGACCAGCGCGAGCCCGAGGTGGGCAATCAGGAATGGCAGCGTGTGCATCAGGCCGCCGATCAGCGTCGCGATCCCCGTAATCGTGCCTCGGATCAACGGGTGCCCACGGCCGGTGAGCTTTCCGGTGTCGGACAGCGCTTCGGCGAACCCCATGCTGATGGCCGCGCCGATCGCCGCCGCGCCGCCGACCAGAAACGCGGTGTGGGGGTTCTGCGTCGCAAACGCGGTCGCGAACAGCGGTGCGAGCGTCGAGATCGACCCGTCCATCAACCCCAGGAGCGCGGGCTGCACCACTTTGAGCAGGTATCCCGACCCCTGCGCCTCGCGGTCCCCGGCGATGTCGCCGAAGACCTGGCGGCCGGCCTCGCGCATCTGGGCGTGGAACCCCTCAGGACCGGGCATCACGCCCCCTTCCGCGCCGCGTCGATCGCTGGCAGCCGGGGCAGAAACCGTGCAGCTCAAACCGCACCGCGGCCACCAAGAATCTCGCCCGCGACGCCGCTCGATGCTGCACCGCTTCAAGCTCCACATCGGGTACGTCGGTGATCCGGCCGCACCGCTGGCAGACCAAATTGACGTGCGTGCCCGCCCGCCCATCATAGCGGCGGACGGCGCCGCTCACCTCCTGGATAAACCCGAGGCGCGCGAATAGGTCCAGTGCGCTGTACACCGTGGCCGCGCTGAGTCCGGGGAACCGCCGTCGAACCTCCTGGTGGACCGCCGCCACGCTCGGATGGCTGGTTCGCCCCACGACCGCCTCGTAAATCGCCATGCGCTGGGGCGTCAGCCGCCCCCCCCGGCCGGCGAGCCGGTCGTGGAGAGCGGTCCAGGCGGGCGATTTCGTCTGAATCGAATCCTTCTTTATAACCATTATGGACAACAGTCTATGGGGCGAATCGACCCGTGTCAATCAAGATCCAACTCAGGGCCCCAAGAGGGGCGGGCTCCGAAAACCGCCAATAGGTCATTGGGGGGTGACGGATGCGGCTCATCACATTTGCGGCGCGAGGCGAGACGACGTTGGGGGTAGAGGAGGGAGAGTGGGCAATCGACCTCGCCCGCGCCGGACGGGCGTACGTTCGTGCCCGCGGCCACTCGCGCGAGGTCGCGGGGGGGTGCGCCCTGCTCCCGCCGTCGATGACGCCCTTCCTCGGCGGTGGGGACGAGGCGATCGCGATCGCCTCGGAGGTCGTCGCGCACATTCGCGAAGCGCTGGGGACCCCACGCGAGGTCGCGCGGCTTCAGCAGGAGGGGATCGTGTGGAACCTGGCGGACATCCAGCGATGCCCCCCGGTGCCCGCCCCTCCCAAGATCCTTTGCGTCGGCCGCAACTACGCCGAGCATGCGCGCGAAGGCGGCAGCGAACCGCCGGAGTTCCCCATCTTCTTCGGCCGGTTCCCCCACAGCCTCCTCGCGCCGGGGGCACCGTATGTCCTGCCGCGGGTCAGCCCGCAGGTCGATTTCGAGGGTGAGCTCGTTGCCGTGATCGGCACCGGCGGTCGCGATATCCCCGAGGCGCGAGCGCTCGACCACGTGGCCGGCTACACGATCTTCAACGATCTCTCCATCAGGGATTTCCAGCGGCGGACCTCACAGTGGATGCTCGGCAAGAACTTCGATCGCAGCGGGCCGCTCGGCCCGGCGCTGGTCACCCGCGACGAGATCCCGGATCCCCAGGCCCTCTCGCTCACCGTCGATGTGAGCGGCGAACGGATGCAGGAGGCGCACACCGGGATGATGATCTTCTCCGTCGCCCACCTGATCGCGTACGTCTCCGGCGCGCTGAGCCTGGAGCCGGGCGACCTGATCGCCACGGGCACCCCCGGTGGGGTCGGGTTTGCCCGGAAGCCCCCGCGCTGGCTCCGCGCCGGCGACACGGTCCGCGTCGCGATCACCGGACTCGGCGCGCTCGAGACCCCGATCGTCGCGGCGCCACCCGAGTGAACGGGCCCCGGTGCCGCTTGGGAACCAACCGAGACCAACCGAGGAGGACGGGTGTGAAACGAATCGCTGTACTCACCGGCGGCGGGGATGTCCCCGGTCTCAACCCCGCCATCCGGGCCGTCGTCAGGCGGGCCGGAGAGGCGGGGCTTGAGGTCCTGGGCGTGCGCGACGGCTGGCAGGGCCTGATCGCGGACGACACGGTCCCGCTCTCGCGCGATGCGGTCTCCGGGATCCTGCCCAAGGGTGGGACGATCTTGGGAACGTCTCGGACCAACCCGCTCAAGGTCGCCGATGGTGTCTCCCGGATCAAGGCGACGACCGCCCGACACGGGATCGACGCGGTCGTGGCGATCGGGGGGGACGATACCCTGGGGGCGGCGGCGCATCTGACGCGCGCGGCGATCGCGATCGTCGGGATTCCGAAGACGATGGACAACGATGTGTGGGGGACCGACGCGACGATCGGGTTCGACACCGCCGTGAATACGGTCATGGAAGCGATCGACCGGGTGCACTCGACGACCGAATCGCATCACCGCATCATGGTCGTGGAGGTGATGGGACGGGACGCCGGGTGGGTAGCGGCCCTGGGGGGATTGGCCGGCGGCGCGGACGTGATCCTTGTCCCCGAGGCCCCGTTTGACATCGATGAGATCTGCGCAACGCTCCGGCGCCGCCACGGCACGGGCAGGCGGTTCAGCATCGTCGTCGCCGCCGAAGGCGCCACCCCCAAAGGGGGCGGAAGCCAGCAGACGGTGCAGGGGACACAGGTCGATGCCTTCGGCCACCCGCAGCTCGGGGGGATCGGCGCCGCCCTCGCCGGCGAGATCGGGCGGCGTCTGAAGATCGAGACGCGGTCAACCGCGCTCGGTCACGTCCAACGCGGGGGCTCGCCCTCGGCGTTCGACCGCGTACTCGCCACGCGGTTCGGCATCGCGGCCGTCGAGGCGCTCGCCGCGGGCCGGACCGGGGTGATGGTGGCCCTCCGGGGTCCCGCGATCGTCACGGTCCCTCTGGATGAGGTGATCAAGGGAACCCGCACCCTTGACCCTGCCATCGCCGCGATGATCCGCCTGTTCTGGTAACTCCCGGAGACCTACGCGCCCGACTCGACGATGGCCCGGCCGATTTCCTCGATCGCCCCCCGGCCGTCGGCCGAGGCGGCGAGATCGTTGGTGAAGACGGCGGCGATCACGGGCCCGCCGGGCAAAAAAAATGATACCCGCGTCATTCATCACCCCAGGAAGGCTCCCCGTCTTATGCGCGATCTCGACGCCCTCCGGCAGCCGGGCGGGCAGGCGTTCCCGCTCCTGTTGGGCCTTCAGGATCCCGAGAAGCACGGCGGTGGTCCGCGGCGTGGCCAGATCGCCCCGGAGTAGGCGCACGAACAAATCCGCCGTCTCCTCCGGGGTCAAGGTGTTGTCCAATCCCCGGCCGCGGGCGTCCGCGTCCATCATCCGCCGGCGGAGTGCGGCGCCCGGCCAGCCGGCGCGCGTAAGATGCGCGTTGATCTGCTCCATGCCGACGAAATCGATGATCAGGTTGGTCGCACGGTTGTCGCTGACGATGATCATCAGCGTCGCCAGGTCGAGAAACGTATAGGGCAAGGGGGACAGATACTGGATCACCCCGCTCCCGCCCGCGCCCTCGCGGCGGGGGGCCGGCACCTCATCCCACCGAAACCGACCGGCATCAACCTCGGCGGCGAGCGCGACGGCACGGGCACCTTGATCACGCTGGCGCCAGGGCAGCATCCTCGTCGTCGCGGTCCTCGCCACCCTCGTGCAGCTGGCGGTGGATCTGGTCTACGCGCTCATGGACCCGCGGATCCGCTTCTCGTGACCCGCCGGTCCCGGCTCTTTTTGCGGCACCGGCTCGGGGTCGTGGGGGCCCTCCTCGCCGTGCTGCTGCTCCTCGTTGCGCTCGGCGCCCCGTGGCTGGCGCGCGAAGACCCCCTCGGGATGCGCATGACGGAAACGCTCGAACCTCCCTCGGCTCAGCACTGGTTCGGCACCGATCAGTTCGGTCGCGACGTCTGGGCGCGGGTCGTCTACGGCGCCCGCCTGTCGTTCACCGTCGGCTGCGTGTCGATGCTCCTTGCCACCGCGGTGGGGATGCCGCTCGGGGCGGCGGCGGGGTACCTCGGCGGCGCCGCGGACGCCGTGACGATGCGCCTCATGGATGCCATCCTCGCGTTCCCGGCGATCTTGCTCGCGATCGGACTGGTCGCCGCGCTGGGCCCGGGCACCGGCAGCGGGATCATCGCGATCGGCATCGTCTACATCCCCGTCCTGGCCCGGGTGACGCGGGGGGCGGTGCTGGCGCGGCGCGGGGAGGAATACGTGGATGCCGCCCGAGCCATCGGCGAGACCGACTGGGGAATCCTTCGCCGACACGTGCTTCCGAACTCGATCGCGCCGATTCTGATCCAGGGCACGGTCGGCTTCGCCAGCGCCGTCGTGATCGAGGCGGGCCTCTCGTTCCTGGGAGCCGGCACGCCGCCCCCGACGCCGAGCTGGGGCAGCATGCTCAACGAGGCCCGGCAGTTCATGGTCGTGGCCCCTCACGTGGCGATCTTCCCGGGGGCGGCGATCTCGCTGGCGGTGCTGGGGTTCAACCTGCTCGGCGACGGGCTACGCGACGTGCTGGATCCGCGGCTCGACGCCTAACGGCACCGACCCCTCGGGGTAGCGCGAACGCTGATCGTGATTCGGGGTGGGGGCACTCATGGATGGAGCCGGACACGCCACCGACCGCGCCGGGACGCCGTTGGCCGCCGTTTTTGGATCTTGCCGATGCCCTACTTGCGGGTGGCCACGACTTCGAGATACGCGCTCGGTGCGACGAGGGTCCCGTCCCCGGACCGATTCCCGCGCCGCATCAGATCGGTTAATGCGCGCGCGAGCGCCTCTTGCCCCGACGGCGCGAGGGCGTCGAACGCCGTCGCCATCGGGCCGAGGTATTTCCGGTTGAATTCCGCCCACCGCTCGACCGAGCGGTGCCGGATCCTGGTGCTCCGCTCGGTCACCTGGAGCGAGACCACATCGCCGCCGAAGAGTTCGCGCAGCCGCTCCATCGTCCCCCACAAGGTGGGCGGCCGGATCCCGGGAGACGCGGGAACAAACTGAGCGCGCGTTTGGAACACTTGTCCGATCAGCCCGTCGGGCGTCCAGTTCGCCATACCGATCTTGCCGCCGGGGCGGCAGACCCGGAGGAGTTCCCGCGCCACCTTTTCCTGCTCGGGGGCAAACATCGCCCCGAAGGTCGACAACACCGTGTCGAACGCCGCGTCGGGGAATACCAATGCTTCTGCGGTCCCCTCTTGGAACGTGATCGTGAGGCGCTCCGCGACGGCCCGCTCCCGCCCCCGCTCCAGCAACGCGGGCACGAAGTCGATGCCGGTCACCTCTCCGCCGCGCCGCGCGGCGGCCAGGGCGGTATTTCCGCTCCCGGTGGCGACGTCGAGCACGCGCTGGCCGGGATGGATATCCACCGCTTCGCAGAGCAGCTCTCCGACGATAAGTTGCTGCGTGGCGATGATCGAGAAATCGCCGGCCGCCCACGCCTGCTGCTGCCGCCGCTTGATCGACTCCAAATCGGTCATCGCGTCCTCCGCGCCCGGCCGTCGGAGCCGACCACCACACCGTAGGCCGCCGCCCCCGCGGAGGTCACATAACCTTCGTCGAGATCGGCCTGCACGCGCTCCAGGGGCCGTTCGGTGGGAGCCCCATACCCGCTGCCGCCCGCGATCTCGATCGTCGCGGATTGTGCGGGGTGACGCAATTCGGCGAGGCTGACCGTTGCCCCCCCTTCCAGGACCTCTTGGCCGTCCGTGACGTATGCCCGCGCCCTGGCCCCTGACAGTCCGCCGTCGAGGCCGGCAGGTGCGGTCAGCATCCCGTGCGGATGGAGATCGACGAGTGCGGGGATGCCGTCGTCGGCGAGTTTTCGAACGCGCACACGCTGGCCCAACCCGCCGCGGTGCCGTCCCGGGCCGCCCGAGTCGGGAAGGAGCTCCTTGCCCTCCACCACCAGCGGCGTCCGGCTCTCGAACATCTCCACCGACACGTTGCCCGCGGAGGTCGGATAGAGGAGCGCCGACACCCCATCGCCGTGGGCGCTCGCGCCCTGGCCGCCCCCCTGGAAGAGGTGATCGTTGTACACGCGTCCGGCCGGGTCCCGCCCGTAGGCCCCCATCCCCATCGGCAGCCCCGTGAACGCCTGCACCCGGTCGGGAAGCACTCCGGCCAGGGCCCTGAAGACCGCCGGCCCGCAGTACCACCCGGTCTGGGTCCGCTGGTTGACGGAGGCGGGGTACTGGCAGTTGAGGATCGTCCCCTCCGGCACCGTGACGTGCAAGGGCCGGAAGCAGCCGGCGTTCGACGGGATCTCCGGCGTGAGGATCGACTTCAGCACATAGGTCGTGTGCGCCGCGGTGTAGTGGTAGGTGCAGTTGATGCCCCCGCGGGACACCTGCGGGGGCGCCCCGGTCCAGTCGACGGTCATCTCGTCACCGGCGACCGTGACCGCGCACGGCAGGACCAACGGCTCGCCAAGCCCGTCGAAGGCGACCTCACTGCGGTACGTCCCCTCCGGCAGTGCGCGGATCGCCTCCCGCATCGCGCGCTCCGCCCGCTCCTGGACGACGTGGGCCAGCGGGGTCATCGAGCTCAGCCGGTATTCGTCCATAAAGGCCACCAGCCGGTCGGCGCCCACTTGGTTGCTGGAGACCTGGGCTTGAATGTCGCCGATCACCATCTCGCCGCGGCGGACGTTTGTCTGGATCATCGCCACCAGGTCCGCGTTGAGGATGCCGCGGCGGTAGAGTTTGAGCGGAGGGATCTGCAGCCCTTCCTCGTAGATCTCGCGGGCGCTCATCGAGTCGCGCGTGCCGCCGATGTCGGAGCAGTGGCCGATCGACCCGACCAGCCCGACCAGCTCGCCGCGGCGGAAGACGGGGGTGACGGCCGCCAGATCGAAGAGGTGCCCGGCGCAAATCCAGGGATCGTTGGTGACGAGCACGTCGCCCGGCTCCAGCGTCTCGCGCGGAAACACGGTGAGGAGGCGGCGCACCGCGAGGGGAAGGGTCAAGTTGAACACCGGCATCGATCGCGGGGAGTGCGCGATGGACTGAGCGTCGGGGTCGAACAACTCGCAGCCGAAGTCCTGCGCCTCGCCGATGATCAGGCTGAACGCCGTCCGCCAGATCGTGATCCAGCACTCCTCCGCGATATTGATCAGGCGGCTCCACATGATCTCAAGCGAGACCGGGTCGAGGCCCGCGTTCATGTCAACGCCACCGTGATGATCAGGTTGTGGTGCGTATCGACCTCCAGCGCGTCCCCCGGGCCGACGATGGTCGTGGATTCCCGTTCCTCCACGATCGCCGGTCCGGCCAAACTCGCCCCCGGCCGGAGCCGGTATCGGTCGTAGACCGGCACCTCGACGAACCCCTCGGTCTCGGGAAAGTAGGCGGGACGGCGTCCCCGCAGCGCGTGCACCGCGCGGGCGGCGCGGTCGACCGGGGCGGTGCCGAGCTGCACGCGGGGGCGCGGCCCGGTGACGAGCAGGCGCCAGTTCAGCACCTGGATGGGACGGCCGGTCAGAAACGTGCCGTAGAGACGGCGGTACTCCGACCCGAACCGGGCGGCGAGGCCGGGGACCACCTGCGCGGTGAGCCGGCCGTCCGGCACCGGCAGCTCGATGTCGTGAAACTGACCGGCCAAACGCATCTCGGCCCGGCGCTCGGACGCGATCTGGGCGGGATCCACGCCGCCCTCGCTCAGCATCGCCCGACCGCGCGCTTCCATCGCCGCGTACAGCGCCCCCACCGCACCCCAGTCCAGCACCTCGAGCTCCCCGGGCAGCGAGTGGACGAAGTCGAAACTGATCGGGGTGACGAGAAATCCCAGCGCGGAGGTTGCCCCGGACGCCGGTGGGACGATGATCTCACCCACCCGGAGAATGCGTGCCACGCGCGAGGCGTGCGCCGGCCCCGCGCCCCCGAACGCCAGCATCGCGTAGCGGCGAGGGTCCTGCCCGCGCTCGATCATGTACACGCGCGCCGCGGCGGCCATGTTCTCGCAGACGATCTGGTGGACGCCCCAGGCGGCGCCCACCCGCTCCAGCCCCACGGGTGCGCCGACCCGCTCGAGCGCCACCTCGGCGGCCCGGCGATGGAGGGGCATGGTCCCGCCGAGGAAGTACGCGGGGTCGAAGTAGCCGAGCACCAGACAGGCGTCGGTGACCGTGGGCTCCGTCCCGCCGAGTCCGTAGCACGCCGGTCCGGGGGAGGCGCCGGCGCTGTGCGGGCCGACCTTCAGTAAACCCAGACGGTCGATCCGGGCGACGGACCCGCCGCCGGCCCCGATTTCCATCATGTCCACCACGGGGGCTTTGACGGGCAGGCCCGACCCGCGCTTGAATCGATGGACGCGTGCGGCTTCGATCGTGGAGGCGATCTCCGGCCGGCCGTCGCGGACGAGGCACACCTTCGCCGTCGTCCCGCCCATGTCAAAGGCGACCAGATCTCGCCGGCCGAGCCGCTCCCCGAAGAACGCGGTCGCCAGCGCCCCGCCGGCCGGACCCGACTCGAGGAGGCGGATCGGGAAGCGCCGGGCGGTCTCGGGGGTGGCGGTCCCGCCGGAGGACTGCATCAGATAGAACCGGCCCGCAAATCCGCGCGCGACCAGCGCCGCCTCGAGCCGCCTGAGGTAGCGGTCGACGAGCGGCTGGACGTAGGCGTTGCAGACGGTCGTGCAGGTCCGCTCCCACTCGCGAATCTCCGGCACCACGTCGCTCGAGAGCGAGACGCTCAGACCCGGGCACTCCTCGCGCACCGACGCCAGCACGGCCTGCTCGTGCGCGGGGTTCTTGTAGGCGTGCAGCAGCGAAACGGCGAGCGCCTGCACCCCCTGCGCCTCGAGGCGGCGGACCGCGGTGCGGACCTGGGCCGGATCGAGCGGGATCAAGACGTCCCCGTCCCGGCTCACCCGCTCGTCGATCTCCACCCGCCAGCGCCGCGGAACGAGCGGCGGGGGAAACTGCAGAAATAAGTCGTAGATATCGTATCGCTGCTCCTTCCCCATCTCGAGGATATCCCGGAACCCTCGGGTGGTGAGGAGCGCGGTGGGCACCCCAGCCCGCTCGATGATCGCATTGGTGACGAGGGTCGTGCCGTGGACCAGCGTGCCGATGTCCCCCACCCCAATGGCCTCGCGCCGGCACAATTCGGCGAGCCCCGCGAGCGCCCCCTCCGCCGGGTCCGCCGTCGTCGTGAGGACTTTGTGCAGACGGATCTCCCCGGTGGCGTCGTTCAGGAGGACGAAATCCGTGAAGGTGCCGCCGATATCGAGACCGACGCGATATCCGCTGGGGGCGATCATGTGCGCGTCCGGATTCTCTGGCCGGCGCGCCTATTCCTGTCCGGCGGGGGCCGTCGCCCGCATCGCGTCGCGCACGGATCCGACCGCGTCGTCCCCCACGGGAACGGGATAGGCGAGCACGAGATCCGCTCCGGCCGCCCGGTACGCTTGGAGGTGCGCGCCGAGCCGGTTGCGGTCGCCGATCCCTACGAACATCTCCAGCATCGCGTCGGGCACGACCCGCGCCGCGGCCTCGACGCCCTCGGAGAGCGCCGCGGCGATGCGCCCCACGGCCTCGCGGAACCCGCCGGCCTCCCACAACCGTGCGTAGGCCGGGAAAGCGGCGTAGCTCGCGAGTTGCCGGCGTGCGGTCTCGCGCGCCCCATCGCCGTCCCGCGGGGCGCAGATGCGCGCGGTGGCCGCGATCGTCACCTCCTCGGGCCGCCGCCCGACCTCGCGGGCGCCTGCGGCAACCAGGTCACGCGCCCAGGAGAGTCGGGCGGGGGGAAACCAGGTCAGGATCACTCCGTCCGCGAGCGCACCGGCGAGCCGTAGCATCCTCGGCCCCAGGGCGCCCACGAAGATGGGCACGCGGCGGCCCGGGGCGAACTCGAGGTGAAACTCCCGAATCCGCACCACCTCCCCCTGATACCGAACCGACCCGCCCGCCAGCACCAGCCGGACCGCTTCCAGGTACTCGCGCATCGCGCGGGCGGGATGTGGGAGCGGGACGCCGTGACCCGACTCGGTCACCGCCGCATGTCCGGTGCCGAGGCCGAGGATCAACCGTCCCCCCGACAGGTCGTCGAGGGTCGCCGCCGCCATGGCCGTCACCGTCGGCGGGCGTGAGAAAATCGGGAGAATGCTGGTGCCGAGCCCGATTCGGCGGGTGGCCATCGCCATCGCCCCGAGCATCGCGAAGCTCTCCTTCCCCCGTCCCTCGGTCACCCAGGCACTCTGAAAGCCGAGGGCCTCCGCCTCACGGCTCAATTCGGCCATCTGTCGGGCCGGAATGCTCGGGCGCGAGCCGGAGGCGGGGAGGAGATCCCGGAGCACCACCCCGGTCGGTGCTGCAGCCATTGGCAGTGGCTTCCCCCGGGCCGGCAGGCATCCCTCCCCAGGGGGCAGGAACGCCCTCCGCATCCCCCGAAGCACAGCGCACAGTCCACTCATCGCCCCCGCCCTCCGTATCGAGGGCTCCAGAGCTCCGATCGTTCCCTGCGGCGGAGCTCGTGTACGTTTTAGGGAAGTTCGGACGAGGCGTGTGCCAGGGCGAGGTCAAGGATCCGTGGACGACGGCACCGCCCGATGCGATCGTTTGACGCATCGAACGGCCGGGCGGCGCCGAGATGGAGGTGGAGTACACGCGCGGTCGGTTGAGGCGCGCGGATTGATGTAGAAGAGATGGGAGGGTCGCCGGTAGACTCCCCTCGCAGCCGACGCGCCCGTTCGTTGGAGTCACCGGAAAGGAGGAGTGTATCGATGCGGTTGAAGAACTCCCTGGGGTCCGCGATCATTCTCGCGGCGATCGTCGCCCTAACGGGAAGCTTGGTTTTCTCCACGTCCGCCGCCCCTCGTCAGGGCGGGACTCTGCGAATTGCCGAGATCGGCGAACCGCTCACCCTGGATACCGTCGCCACCACGGCCGATCTCACATCGATCATCACGCTCCCCGTCTTCGAAGAACTGTTCACCTTCGACGCAAACTGGAAGGTCCAACCGTTGCTGGCGGAGTCGTACACGGCGAGCAAGGATGGCTTGACCTACACCTTTAAGCTGCGGAAGAACGTCCCGTTCCACAACGGCAAGGAAATGACGGCGGACGACGTCGTGGCGTCCCTCGAGCGCTGGGGCAAGGTCAGCCCGCGGGGCACCTCGGTGTATAAGGACGTCGAATCGACCACGGCGCCGGACAAATACACCGTCGTCATGAAGTTGAAGGCCCCGTTCGCACCCCTGCTCTCGTTCCTTGCGCTTCCGAACGGCGCCGCCGCGATCATGCCCAAGGACCTCGCCGACGCCACCGGCACCGGCAACCTCAAGCAGTACATCGGAACCGGCCCCTACAAGTTCGTGGAGTGGGCCCCCGATCGGTACGTCAAGCTCGCCCGCTTCGACAACTACGCGGCCCGATCGGAGCCGGCCAGCGGGTACGCCGGGAAGCGTGAGGCGCTGGCCGACACCGTGGTCTTTTACCCCGTCTCTCAGGTGGCCACCCGCATCGCCGGCGTCCAGAGCGGTGACTACGACATCGCCGACCAGATTAACCAAGATGCCTATGCCCAACTCCTCAAGGACCCCCGGGTCTCGCCGGGGGTCGTCAAGCCGGGAACCTTCCTGACCTTCTTCTTCAACAAAAAGCAGGGGATCATGACCAATGAAAAGCTCCGCGAGGCCGTCGAGCTGGCCCTGGACATGAAACCAATCATGGAGGCCACCTTCGGCAACCCGCAGTTGTACTCGCTGGGGCCCAGCGTGTATCCAAAGGGGACCCCCTGGTATTCAACCGCCGGCAGCGACATGTACGACGTCCACGACGCCAGCAAGGCGAAGCAGCTGATGAAGGAAGCCGGGTACAACGGGGAGACGGTCCGCTGGCTGACGACCCAGCAGTACGACTACATGTTCAAGAGCACGACGGTGGCGGTCTCCCAACTCCAGCAGGTCGGATTCAAGGTGGACATGCAGGTGCTGGAGTGGGCGGGTGTGCTCGACCACCGGGCGAAGCCAGCCGACTACGATCTGTTCACGACGAGCCACGGGTTCGTCCCCGATCCGGCGCTGATCACCGTCTTCAACTCCGCGTATCCCGGCTGGTGGGACTCCGCGGAGAAGAACAAGCTGTTCGACGAGTTCAACCAAACCCCCAATCAAGGTGCGCGGGTTCAGCTGTGGGGCAAGCTCCAGGCCCTCTGGTACCAGCAGGCTCCGCTTGTGCGTCCCGGGGAATTTTACGCGGTGGTCCTCTCCACCAAAGCGATGACGACCCAGGGATTCCGCCCGAGCTACTGGCTGGTCCCCTGGAACGTCTCGGCGGTGAAGTAGCGGACCGGAACCCGCCGCCGCACAACGCCGCCCCGGCCGGCCAGGGTCGAAGCCCCGGCGGCCGGGGCTTCGCGTGCGAGGGGACGACGACGTGCTGTCATATCTGACCGGACGGATCGCGGCTCTGGTACCGGTTCTGCTCGTGGTCGCCGTCGTGGTGTTTCTGCTGATCCACCTCACCCCCGGCGACCCCGCGCGCGTGCTGCTCGGACAGGACGCCGCACCCCAGCAGGTCGAAGCGCTGCGGCATAATTTGGGACTCGACCGCCCCCTCCCCGTCCAGTTCGTCCTGTGGCTGGGCCGCGCGCTCCACGGCGACCTGGGCATTTCGTTCTTCCAGCAGGTCCCCGTCACCCGCGACATCATCGAGCACGCCAGCCCGACGGTGATGCTCTCGCTGATGGCGATCATCATCTCGCTGTCGATCGGGATCCCCGCCGGCGTGATCTCCGCCGTCTTCCGCAACTCCTGGCTCGATCAGGGCAGCCTGGCGCTCGCGATGCTCGGTGCGGCGGTGCCCAGCTTCTGGCTCGGGCTGTCCCTGATCGTCCTCTTCGCGGTGAACCTAGGGTGGCTGCCCTCGTCGGGCTACCGATCCCCCAGCGAGGGGTTCGGGCTCAGCCTCCATTATCTGCTCCTCCCCGCGCTGGCGCTGGGGCTCCCCAACTCCTCGCTGATCATCCGCTTCACCCGGTCGAGCCTCCTCGACGTCATCGGCAACGACTACATCCGCACGGCCCGGGCGAAGGGGGTGAGCGAGCCGGCGGTCATCTTTCACCATGCCCTGCGCAATGCGCTGGTGCCGATCCTCACCGTGGTCGGGCTGACCTTCGCCGCGCTGATGGGCGGGGCGGTTGTCACCGAGACCGTCTTCACCCTGCCGGGGGTGGGCGCGCTCGTGGTCTCGTCGGTGCTGCGCCGCGACTATCCGGTGATCCAAGGGGTCATCCTGATGGTGGCGACGATCTACGTCCTCATCAACCTCGTCGTCGACATGCTCTACTTCCTCGTAGACCCCCGGGTGAAATACTGACCGCCGATGGCCCAGGAGACACTCGCACCTTCCCACGCCATCCGCCGATCGAGACCCGGACCCGTCACGCTCCTGTGGCGAATGGTTCAGCGGCGCCGCATCACCGGGGTGGGGGCGTTCATGCTCCTGTTCATCCTGGCCTGCGCCGCGGCGGCACCCGTGCTCGCGCCGTACGATCCGATCGTCCTGAACGTCCCGGCCCGCCTCCTGCCCCCCGGACATGCCCACCCGTTCGGCACGGACGAGTTCGGCCGCGACATCCTCAGCCGAACGCTCTACGGCGCCCGGCTGTCGCTGCTGGTCGGGGTGCTGGTCACGGTGCTCTCCACCGGCGCCGGCATCGTTATCGGGCTGACGGCGGGGGCGAGCCCGAGCGCGGACCGCGTCCTGATGCGCATCATGGACGGCCTGATGGCCTTCCCCGACATCCTGCTCGCCATCGCGCTGATGGCATCGCTGGGACCGAGCGTCCGCAACGTCGTCATCGCGCTCGGGGTCGTGTACACGCCGCGGATCGCGCGGGTGGTCCGCGCCGCCGTGCTGGTGGTCATCCGGCAGGAGTACGTCGAAGCCGCCCGGGCGGTGGGGGCGTCCGGCGCACGGATCCTCGCCAGGCACATCCTGGTCAACTGCGCCTCGCCCGTGATCGTCCAGGCGACCTTCATCACCGCCTATGCCATGCTCGGCGAGGCGGCGCTCAGCTTCCTCGGCGTCGGGGTTCCCCCCCAGGTCCCGACGTGGGGGGGCATCATCAGCGGCGGACAGGTCTACCTGCGGCAGGCCGCCTGGATCAGCATCTTCCCGGGGACGGCCATCGTGCTCAGCGTGCTGGCGCTCAACCTGATCGGCGACGGGCTGCGGGACTTTCTCGATCCCCGGCTGCGGCACTCCTGACTGGGGTTCCGGCCTTCCGCCTACTTCAGCAGCCTCGACCGCCTCCGATCCGCGTAGACCTTCCCGCCGGTCTGGCAGGTCGGACAGTAGTAGGTCTCCCGACCTTCGTAGTAGATGACCGCGACCGGAGTCCCGCACCGAGGACACGGCTCCTTGCCGTGTCGGTGCACGCGCAGCAGATGGAGCGGTTCCCGCATCGGCAGGGCACCGCCAAACTCCTTCCGGTGCGCGGTGACGGCCTCCGCCAGCGTTCCCGTGATGGCCGCGTGGAGCCGGGCCACCTCAGCCCCGTTGAGCGCGGTGGTGAGGGTCCGGGGGGAGAGCCGGGCCTCCCAGAGGATTTCGTCGGAAAACGTGTTGCCGATCCCCACCACAAAGCGCTGCAGGGTCAGGAACCGCTTGACCTGTGTCCGCGCCTCACGCAGCATGCCGGCCAACACCTCAGCCGTGAACTGAGACGAAAGCGGTTCCATCCCGAGTGCGGCGAGGGGCTCACCCGCGTCTTCCTGGCCGGCGGGGAACAGCCAGATCGCGGCCGCCTTCTTCGGGCCGATCTCGATCATCCGGAGGTCGGTGCCATCGTCAAAGCCGAAGGCGATCGCCAGATCCTTGGCCGTCCGCCCCTTCGCCCTGGGCGAGACTTGGAGGCGGCCATTGCGCATGAGATGCATGACCATCACGGGCCCGTCGCTGAGGGAAAACACCAGCAACTTGCCCCTGCGCCGGATCCCGGCGATCCGGCGGCCGACCGCGGCGGTGATCGGCGGGTCGTAGGTCTTGAGCGCCGCCACCCCGCGAACCAACACGTCTGTGATCGCACGGCTCTCCACCCGCGGCCACAGGTTCTCGGCGAGCACGGTCACAAACGGCAGCTCCGGCATCTCGCTCTGGTATGCGCCGTGCTGCGGGGATCCTCCTATCGCCTCCGGGCTCACCCCGGCACTTGCCCCGCGGTCGCCTGATCGAGGCGGGGCGCAGGACACCCTTCTCCGGGCTACGAAGTGTAGAGGCGATCCTATCACGAACAAGGAGCACGCGGTGGAGTATCTGCCTCTGGGTCGAACCGGCACGAAGGTCTCGGCGATCGGGCTCGGCACCAACTCGTTCGGCGGACGCGCCGACCGCACCACGTCGATCGCGATCCTGCACCGAGCGCTCGATGCCGGGATCACCCTCATCGACACGGCGAACATCTATACCGCCACGGCGTCGGAGACGATCATCGGGGAAGGGCTGAGGGGCCGGCGCCATCATGCGTTCCTCGCCACCAAGGGCGGCATGAAGATGGGAGAAGGTCCCAACGACCACGGGTCGTCGCGGGTCCACCTGATGCGCGAGTTGGAGGGAAGCCTGAAGCGTCTAGCGACGGACTACGTCGATCTCTACCAGATCCACGCCTGGGATGACGACACCCCGGTCGAGGAGACCCAACGCACGCTTGACGACATGGTGCGGGTTGGCAAGGTTCGCTACATCGGCGCGTCCAACTATGCGGCCTGGCAGCTCTGCAAAGCGCTGTGGGTCAGCGACCGGCGCGGCTTCGTTCGATTCGAATCGGTCCAGCCCTCCTACTCGCTGGCCGACCGGGCGGTCGAGCGCGAGCTCGTCCCCTTCTGCCGCGATCAGGGGATCGGGGTGATCGCCTACTTCCCGCTCGCCGGCGGGATCCTCACCGGCAAGTACCGCCGCGGGCAGCAGCCCCCGAAGGGGTCCCGGGTCCTCACCCAGCCGCAGTTCGCCAAGCAGATCAGCGAGGCCAGTCTCACCCTGGCGGAAGATGTCGTCGGCCTCGCCGGCGAGGCGCGCTGCACGCCGTCTCAACTGGCGCTGGCGTGGCTGGTTCGGCAGCCCGCGGTCTCAAGCGCCATCGCCGGGGCGACCTCGGTGGCTCAGCTGGAAGAGAACCTCGCGACCCTGGACGTGAAACCCGCCGACGGCGTGCTCGCCCGCCTGGAGGAAGTGAGCCGCCCGTTCATGTAACCCCGGCGCTTCCGGTGCCGGCGCACCGGATGCAGGTGCGGGCCCGACCTCCTTCATCGTGTCGTACTTCGCCGCACACCCGGCGTGCGTGATGGCGGTCATGAACTCATCCGCCATAGACCGCCCGTCCCGCCGACGCCAGCGACGTCATCGAGCCCCCGCGCTCCGCACCGAGCCTCTCGCTTAGGGGACCAGCACGATCTTCCCGAAGTGCTCGCGGGCTTCGAAGATTCGGTGGGCTTCGCGGATCTCCGACAGGGGCAGCACGGCGTGGATGATCGGGGCAAGGGTCCCTCGGAAGACCAGCTCCATCACGGTGCGGAAATCGGTGACGCTGCCGTGGGGGGCGCCGAGAATCTGGCGGTGGCGTTGGTAGATCTCCCGGATATCGATGTTCGGGCGCTCTCCCCCCGTCGCACCGCAGATGACCATCCGTCCGCCCGACCGCAGGCTGCGGATCGACTCCGGCCACGTCGGGGCGCCGACCGGGTCGGCGACGACGTGCACGCCGAGCGGCGCCAGGTCCCGGACCCGCTCGCTGAACTGCGGGAACTCCGTCCGATCGATCGGGACGGCACCGAGGTGCTCAGCCTTCCGCGCTTTCTCGGGGCCTCCCACCAGCGCGAACACCCGAGCGCCGGCGTGGATCCCGATCTGGAGCGCCGCGCTGCCGACCCCGCCCGACGCCCCGACCACGAGCAGGTCCTCCCCGACACGCAGCCGGCCCGTGGTCACCAGCATCCGCCATGCCGTCGTGAAGCAGACCGGCGCGGCCGCCGCCTGTTCGAATCCTATCCCATCGGGGATCGGGAAGAGGTTGCCGACGGGGACTACGGTGAACTCCGCCATCCCGCCGGGGGTGTGCTCGCCGAAGATGCGGTACTCCCGGCACATCGACTGCTCGCCCGAGAGGCAGAACTCGCAGCGCCCGCAGCAGAGAATCGAGTCGACCACCACTCTATCGCCGGCCGCCACCTGAGCGACGCCGGGCCCGACCTCCTCGACGGTGCCGGCGACATCGACCCCGCTAATCGTCGGCAGGCGCTGCTCCCGCCACGGGTAGACGGGGCGGCCTCCGGGCGGACCGCTGCGCGCCCAGACGTCGAGGTTATTGAGGGCGACCGCGCGCACGCGCACGAGCGCCTCGCCCGGCCCCGGCGACGGGACCGGGATCTCATCTAGACGAAGCGAGTCGATTCCGCCGTGCTGGCGAATGACAACCGCCTTCACTGCGGGGCCGCCACCCACGCGTACGGGTCGAAGTCATACACCCCGGACACATCGGTCAGCACGTTGCTCATCCGCTTGGAGATCGCCGTGAGGGCGTTGTTGTAATAGAGGACGATGACGGGCAACTGGTCGGCAAAGGTCTCCTGGAACTGGTCGTAGACCTGGCGCCGTTTCGCCGGGTCCGCGGTCTTGACCCCTTCGTCCAGCAATTGGTCCATTTGGGCGATGGAATGGAAGCTGAAGTTGTACTGGCCGCCGGTCCGGTACTGGGAGGAGACGTCGGGATCGGCGGTTCCGGTCCAGCCCACCAGCGCCATATCGAAGTTCCCGCTGCGCATCGCCGCAATGTGCGTGGGGAAGTCGGATTTTTGGATGTCGGTCTTGACCCCGACCGCCACCAGGTTCTCCCGGATGATCTCGGACGACCGCTCGCGGACGATGTTCCCGATCGGCACGCGCAGGGTGAGGGTCCGGTTTGGATCCCACCCCGCCTCCTGCAGCAGCGCCTTGGCCTGGTTGGGATCGTACGGCCACGGCTTCACCTTCTTGTCGAAGTACGGATTCGTGGGCGGAATCGGCCCCTCCGCGATCTGCCCCTGCCCCTTCAACAACTGGCTGACGATCAGCGGGCGGTTGATCGCCTCGGCGAGGGCCCGCCGCACCCGCTTGTCCTGCAGAAACGGCCGCTTCCAGTTGACCACCAGATACTGGTACCCGGGAGCGGGAAACGAGATGGTCTGCAGGCCGCTCATCGTCTTGACCCGATCCCAATCGTCGATCAGGATCTCCCCGATTCCGAACCCCGCCGTGATGTCCAGATCGCTGCGCTGCAGCTGCGCCAGCATCGTCGTCGGTGGGATAATGCGGACAAAGACCCGCCGCACGCGGGGCGCGCCCAGATGATAGCTGTCGTTGGCGGCCAACTCGATAAACTCATCCGGCCGGTACTGGACGAACTTGAACGGACCGTCGCCCACGGTCGGGTGCATAAAGAACGGGTGCTTGGCCAGCTGATCGGGCGGCACATCCCCCAGCACGTGCTTCGGCAGGATGTAAACGTTCGCGCCAAACTTCTCCAGGAATCCCGCCGGATCGACCGGGACGCTGGTCTTGATCTCGATCGTCTTCGGGCCGAGGACCCGGACTCCGAGCTGCGCCCCGGGCGCCCGCTTCCCGCGGACGTCGAGCCCGGCGATGTCGGCGATGTTGGCCCCGCGGTTGGTCTCGGTCTTGGGGTCGCTGATGGTCATGATGGTAAACAGCACATCGTCTGCCGTCACCGGCTGCCCGTCGTGCCAGGCGGCTTTGGGATGGATCGTAAAGGTGTAGGTCTGGTGGTCGGCTCCCACCTCCCACCGGCTGGCCAGGGCGGGACTGAACTTCAGCTGGTTGTTGTCGAGGCGCGCCGAGACCAGCCCGGTGAACATGAAATGGATGGGGTAAAACCCATACGAACTGTCGGTGTTGATGGGGTTGAAGTTGTTCGGGGGACTCCACATTCCGCTGACCACGACCAGCCCCGACTTTGGGGCACCCCTCACCCCGGCCGGCAGTGTCAACGCGATCATCAGCGCGACGATCACGGCGGTCACGGGTCCAGTTCGAATCCTGTTCATCGTCGCCTCCTTGAATGGGTGGCCCGTCTTTCGATGACCCCGTTCGTCGTTCCTCTGCGGTGGCCGGGCCCCACCTCGAGAGGTGTGGGGGGAATGTGCCGGCGGTCAGAGCTTGAGGCTCGGATCCAACGCGTCGCGCAGGCCGTCGCCGACAAAGTTGATCGTCAGCACCGAGATCAGGATCATGAAGCCCGGCGGCACCCACAGCCACGGCAATCGCTCCAACACCGTCAACGACTGAGCATCGGTGAGCATGTTCCCCCACGACGGGGTGGGAGGTTGCACGCCTAACCCCAGGAACGAGAGCGAGGCCTCCACCAGGATCGCGTTGGCCGTGCCGAACGTGGCGGCGACGAGCACCGGAGCGAGCGCGTTGGGGAGAAGATGGCGTTCGATCACGCGCGCGTCCGACGCGCCGCTCGCCCGGGCGGCCTGGACAAACTCCGATCCGCGGAGGGACAGGAGCTGCCCCCGCACCAGGCGCGCGACCCCCGGCCACCCCAGCAGGCCGAGCACGATGATGATGTTCCAGAGGCTGGGCCGCCCGAAGATGCTCACCGCAAACAGGATGATGATCAGCGGGGGAAAGGACAGCACGATATCCATCAGCCGGCTGAGGGCCACGTCGATCACGCCGCCGTGGTAACCCGCCAGCGCGCCAACCGAGGTCCCGATCACCACGTACATCGACACGGCCAGGAGGCCCACCGTCAACGAGACCCGGGCCGCGTAGATCAGCCGGCTGAGGACGTCGCGGCCGACGCTGTCCGTGCCGAGCGGGTGCGCGCGCGACGGAGAGGCCTGGAACGCCCCCGTATCGATCGCCGTCGGGCTGTGCGGAGCGACGAAAGGCGCGGCCAGGGCGAGCCCGCCGATGGCCACCAGCACACCCAGGCTGACCACCGCCAAGTGGTGGCGCAGGAATCGCCTGAGCGCCAGGGCCCAGAAAGACATGCCGCGGGGCGGGTGCGCGGCCGTCCCCGCGACCGGAGGCGACAGGGCGTCACCCATCGACCCGGCCCGCGCGGATCTGCCCCGTGCGCGATCCCGGATTCGGGCCCCCCCCGGCGAGCCCCCCCGGCTCTCTGCGCATGCCCGGTGCGGGCGTTCGGGCGCCGGCGTCAGTCATAGTGAATTCTCGGATCGACCAGCGAGTAGGCGACGTCGGCGAAAAGGTTCCCCGCGATCACGAGCACCGCGCTGATCAAGGTGATGCCCATCAGCACCGGGTAGTCCCGCTGACTGATCGCCTCGATCGTCAGCCGTCCCATGCCCGGCCACTCGAATACTTGCTCGGTGATCACCGCGCCGGCGAGCAACACCGGAATCTGCAGCCCGGCGAGCGTAATCACTGGGAGCAGCGCGTTGCGGAGCGCGTGCCGCCAGAGGACGGTGATCTCGTCCAGCCCCTTGGCCCGCGCGGTGCGGACGTACTCCTGTCCCAGCACCTCGAGCATGCTGGAGCGGACGTATCGCGTGAGGGCCCCTGCGCCGGCCACCGCGAGCACCGTCGCCGGCAGGATGAGGTGAAGCGCCGCGTCGCCGAGGCCGCCCTCGCCCCCCAAGGTCATCGTTCCCCCGGTGGGCAGCCAGCGCAGTTGCAGGGCGAAGACGTAGATCCCCACCAGTCCGAGAAAGAACGTCGGCAGGCTGATGCCCAGGAACGCGAACAGCGTCGCCAGATAGTCGATCCACGTGTAGCGGCGGGTGGCCGCCAGCACCCCGGCGGGGACGGCGATCAGGTACGAGAGGAGCAGCGCGCTGACGGCGAGCGCGAGGGTCGGGGTCACCCGCTCACCGATCCGCTGGGCGACCGGAGCCCCGCTGCTGAACGAGTAGCCGAGGTTGCCGCGGATCACCTCGTTGAGCCAATGAACGTAACGCAGGTAGACGGGCTGATCCAACCCGAAGGCGTGCCGCTTGATCTCCACGTCGGCCTCGCTCATGTTCGGGCTGATCTCCATCTGCGCGGGATCCCCCGGGGTGAACGAGAGGATGGCGTAGCTGAGGACGGTGACGCCGAACAGGATCGGCAGCGTGATCAGGATCCGCCGCAGCAGGTACCGCTGCATGCCACCCCGCACCACCCGGTCCTAGCTGCCGGCGAACTCATAGAGGAAGCGGGCGACGGAGCGTTCGAACAGGCGCATCCCGTCGACCGTCGCGTACTCGTTCGGACTGTGCGGCCGTCCGCCGTGTCCCAATCCGCCCATGACGAACGGCTGGTTGAGCACCCGCCGGAACAGGTAGAAGGGCGCCGATCCGGCGAGGTGGGGCCAGATCTCGGGCTCACGGGCAAGCGCGCGGATCGAGCGGATCATCGCCTGAACCGCCGGCTCGCCGACGCTCGTCTTGGCCGGGGGGTACCCCTCGTGGAAGTGCACCTCGATGTCCTCTCGACCGAGCCCGCGGAGGTGAGCCGTGATGCGCTCGCGGACCCTCTGAGGTTCCATATCCGGTACCATCCGGACGTCCATCTTCACCCGCACCTCGTGCGGGAGGAGCGTCTTCATCCCGGGCCCCGTGTACCCGCCCCAAACGCCGTCGATGTTCAAGGTGGGGGTGTACAGGTACTTGCGCAGGAGGGCGATGCCCTGGAGCCTGTATTTGAACCGCTCGGTATCCCACATCGCCAGCTGGGTCTCGGGGTCGAAGGTCTCGGCCAGAGCCTCCAGGAGCGCCTCGTCCTCGGCGCTCGGGGGAGCGACGTCGTCGTAGAAGCCGTCGATCCGGATCTGTTCCTCGTCATCCATCATCGTGCCGAGCGCCCGGACCAGCCGCCACGCCGGGCTTCCGACCCAGACGGCGTTGCTGCCGTGCACCCCTCGGGTTCGCGGACCGCCCCAGGCCCCGCCCCGGCAGGTGACCTCGAAGTACTGGATCCCCTTCACCCCGAGCCACAACACGGGCTTCCCGCGGCGGTCCTGGCAGTAGAATGCAAAGAACGTCGCGTCGGCCTCCAAGCGGTCCCGGTGCGCGTGGATGAATCCGGGAAGGTTGCGGCTCCCCAGCTCCTCCTCCCCCTCGACGACAAACTTGACGTTGACCGGAAGGCGCCCATCGACTTGCTGGATGCTTTCCAGAACGTTGAACAGTCCGGCGAGCGGGCCCTTGGTGTTGTAGACGCCGCGCGCCACCATGCTCGCGCCTATCCCAGGCAGATCCACGACCGCCCCCTCAAAGGGCGGGACCACCCAGTCTTCGCCCTCCACCGGCTGGACGTCGTACATGCCGTAGAGGAGCAACGTCTTCGACCGGCCGGCGTCGATCGCTCCGTGGACCACCGGCCATCCGGGGGTCGCCGCGATCTCTGCGCTCCCCCCGAGGCCGCGGATGGTGTCGCGGACCAGCACGGCCATCGCCTCCATGCCGACGCCCTCACCGCTGATGCTGGGCTGGCGGACAAACGTCCGGACCCGCTCCAAGTGGCGGTCGAACATCTCGTCAAGGTGGGCGTCGAGGTCGACCCGATCGATCATGCGGGGCTGCCTCCAGGGAGACGGCGCTGGCGCCTGTTCGCTACGACGCGGGGTTGGACCGGTCCTCCCCTCCGCCCGCGCCGGCGGCCCGGAACGCCGCGGCGGCCGGTCGATTGCACCGGCCGCCGTGGGGGACTCGCGACGACGTGGCTGCGGGTTCAGGCCCCTCCGGAGGCGCTCAACGCGCCGGGGGAAGGGGTGCCCCGATCACCCTTCCGTCGGCATGTGCACGTACATGGACTGCAGGGCAATCCGCCCCGGGCCCGTGAAGCGGTTCCAGAAGAGGTTCGAGGCGCTCGCGAACAACCCGGTCGAAATCTTCTGGAAAATCGTCTGCATCTGGACGGTACGGTCCTTGTACACCCACCCGCCGGGCTCGATGTCGATCTGCTCCCCTTGGCCCAGCGTGACCTCGAAGACGTTCCCGTACCCGTGGAGCCAGACGATCCCGTCCTGGCGCAGGCAGGTGAACGTGTCGATGAAGAACCCGGTTCCGCTGAACAAGATGTTCGCCGCGCCCTTCACCCGAGCGAACGTGTACTCCACCCCGTCCGTCGCGGCAAGAAACTGGTGCTCGCGGACATCGACGGCCTCCCCGATCTTCATGTGCATGGCGAAGACGTGGCCCGCCCCATCCCGGCTGAAGGCGATGCGTCCCGGGCCCTTCGCCTGCGTCATGAACACCGGCATCCCGGAGAGCACCCGCTTAAAGGCCCCCTTGAGGGGTTTCAGGCTGATCTCGACCGACGGATCCTTCCACAGGAGGATGTGGTGCTCGAAGTACACCGCCATGGCGCTGAGTTCGACGTGCAGCACGGGGACGAGCTCCCCCTGGATGTGGTAGGTGACGCCCCCAAATGTCTCGTCACGCGCCGCGGTAGGCAGCTGGGTCGGAACGGGCATGCGCTCGACACCTCCTCAGTGGATGCGTGCGTTGGGTACCGCACCGAGAACGCCGGACGATCGGTCCGGCCAGATCCCTAATGCCCCGGCGGAGGCTGTTCGAGACTTCCCGTAGGGAGGCGATCGACCCGTAGCCGACGGCGACCCCCGGCAGGGGTGGAGCGGCCGCGGCAGAACCAAGAGACTCGATCCGTTCAGCCGAGGGAGGCGCCCATGCCGGAGCTCCACCATGATGCCGTCGTCGTCGACTGTCACAACGACCTGATTCTGCTCGTGGACCGCTGGCGCGCACTCGGCGACCCGGGCTACTTCGGAGAGCGGGTGATCCCCTCCCTGCGGGCCGGGGGCGTCGACGTGCAGGTGGTGCCGATCTTCATGGAAGCCGAGTACGCGGCGGAGGGCGCGCTGCGGAGGGCCCTGCAGCTCATCGAGTGGGTGCACCGAGAGGCCGATGCCAACCGCGATGCCGTGGCGCTATGCGGGAGCGGCGCGGAGATCGACGCGGCGACCGCGGCGGGAAAGATCGCCCTGGTGCTGGCGCTGGAAGGGTGCGAGGCAATCGGCAAGCAGACGGAGTTGTTTGGCACGTTCTTCCGACTGGGTGTCCGCATGGCGTCCTTTACGCATTTTGGACGCACGCTCCTGGCCGACGGAAGCGGGGAAGACGACACCGGCGGCCGGCTGACGCGCGCGGGAGTCGCCGCGGTACACGAGATGGAGCGCCTCGGGATCCTGGTCGATGTTTCGCACCTGTCCATGGCCGGGACCCAGCACGTCCTCGAGATTGCGACCCGCCCCGTGATCGCCTCGCACTCCTCTGCCCGCGCCCTGCGCGATCATCACCGAAACCTCTTCGATGACGTGTTGCGACGGATCGCGGAGACCGGCGGGGTGATCGGAGCAAACTTTTTTCCGGCCTTCGTCGCGGCGGGCAGACCCACCATCGACGACGTGGTCGATCACATCCAGCACCTGGCCGCGGTGACCGGGTGGGACCATGTGGGGATCGGCCCGGACTTCATCAAAGAGTACTACGACGAGCGGTACCCGCATCATCCGTCGCTTAAGATCGAAGGACTCGATGCCAAGATCACGATCGAGGGCCTAACCGGGCCCCAGGACCTGCCGGCGCTCACCGAGGCGCTCGTCCGCCGGGGGGTTTCGGAGGCCAACGTGCGGAAGGTCCTCGGCGAAAACTTCCTGCGCGTCTTCCGCAGCGTCTTGGGGATATCGGGCGTGGGTCGAGGATGAGGGAAGGCCTTCGACTGACCTCTCCCCGTCCGCACCGTGCCCGCCACCGTCAACGCCCTCGCTTCTTCCAGAAGACGAAGGAGTTTCTTCCCTCAGGGGCGTGAGGCCACGGCCTCGATCTCCAGGAGATAATCGGGTGTGGCGAGGCTGGCCACCACGATGAACGTGTTCGGGGGAAAGTAGGTGGTGAAATACCGGGCGCGCACCTCCGCGATCTTCTGCCGGTGGGCGACGCTCGTCGTGTAGGTGGTGAGCTTCACCACATCGTCCAAGGCGGCGCCGGCGGACGCCAGCACCGCTTTGAGATTTTCGAACACCTGCACCGCCTGCGCCTCGATGTCCCCCCGGCCAACGAGGCGGCCCTCCTGGTCCTGGGCCACCTGCCCGGCCACGAAGACCAGATCCCCCGCCCGCACGGCGTGCGAATACCCGGTGGTCTTGTGCACGCCTCGCACCGCCACATCCTCGCGCTTCACCCGCCCTCCCCCTTCCCTCTGCGTTCTGGATACCCGCCAGACTCTCGGGCGACCCCGTTCGGCCTACCCCCCACCCCCCTCCCCCGAAGACGGCCCGTTAGCCCCGGGTGATCGCCTCGACCGTCTCCTCGGCCAAGCGTGTCGCTTCGCCGAGGGCGGTGACCACCCGGTTGCGCTCGCGGACGGCCTGGGCGCGCAGGAACCCGTAGTCGAGGTCGCCCGCCAGCTGCGGGAGCGCCGCCGCCCGGCTCAGGCCGGGGAGCGTGTACTGCCCGACCGCCCGCATGATCGGCGACCACTCCGCGGGGTCGTGCGCAAACCTCCCGCTCTGACTGTAGATCACCGGCGTCAGGATCCGGCTCAGACGCCGAAGTGCCTCGTTGATCCGGCGCGCCGCCCGCCGGCCGTCGGCCCGCGCCTTGAGCACCTCGAGCTTGGCCGCCGAGGTGAGAAAGGCATCCGCGGCGGTGATCGCCGGCAGGAGATCGAGGTGACTGCCGACGGCAGTCGCCAGCTGTGAGACGCACTCCCGGATCTCCCGGCCCGTGTCCACGTGGTTGAAGGGCAGGATCTCGGCGTTCGCCAGTTCCGCCACCGCGGTCAGGGACACGCGGGTATCCAGGGCCAGAATCTCCGGGTCGGCCTTATCCAACGTGTCGAACTCCGTGTGCCACCACCAGGCGTTCGCGCTGCCGCCGGTCCACGGCCGGCGGTCCGGGTGGTCGTCGGGGAGGAACGGATAGGTCGAGAACGACGGCACGCCGTTGGCCAGGAACGATTGGTCGGCCGCGCGCGACGGGCGGTGAACCGGGACGTCGCGCTGGCCGGTGACGCGCCGGATCACCTCACGGCAGAACTGCTGCACCTCGGCGGTGGTGTGGCGGGCGACGTATCGGGTCGCACCGCGGACGCCCGGGGAATCGATGTTGTGGTAGGCGAGGCAGTGCTCCGCCAGGTCGGCGAAGTACGTGTCCGCGTACCAGGTCGAGCCGCTGTAGCGCCCGTGGGAGTGGCCGGGCCACCAGCAGATCCGTACGTTGCGCCGCAGGTCCGCGCGGTGGTCCCACAGGATGCGGGCCATCTCGAGGAGGCACACGTCTCCCGTCGCATTGTCGGTGATGCCGACGTCCCAAGAACAGTAGTGGGCTCCCACGAGCGCAAATTCGCTGGTGCCGCCGCCCCCCGGGATCCGCGCCTCCGGCAGTTCGGAGCGCACCCATCCGGTCTTGACGTCGGTGGTAACGCGCACGGTCACCCGCTGCCCGCCCGCCAGCAGGCGCCGCAGGGTCTCCCCGCCCGCCTTGTTCACGGAGACCACCGGCAGTTGCGGGAGCCGGTCGACTTGATCGAGCGCCGGTGTCCCCCAGACGGTGGTGCCGATCATATTGTGGATAACCTGATCCTGATTGGCGAAGATCACCGCCGCGCATCCGGCTCTGCTCGCCCTCAGGATCGTCACCGGGGTCGCCAGCCCGTCGATCAGGCAGGCGCGTCCCGCCCCCCGGTTCACATTTCCGTCCTCGAGCGCCAGAAGATCAGAGACGACGCCCTGGGCGCCTGTGGGACGCCCGAACGAGTGGGTCAGGCAGGCGATCTGCAATTGCTCAGGGGCCAGAACCTCAAGCGTGGCCCGGACCGGATAGCTGAGGAACGCGTCGAATTCATGGACGGTCACGGGGACCCCGCCGGCCCGGAGCCGATCGGCGATATACTCCGCAGCGCGCGCCTCGCCGGGTCCTCCCGTGTCGCGCCGCACCCCCGAGAACCACTGCAGGTGCGCCAGCAGCCGCTCGGCGCTCACCGCATTGGCCATCATCGATTCTGCCGTCTTCACGTGATCACACCCTCCGTGACCCGCGCGCTCGCTCGCCGGACACTCGTCGGTCGCGCACGCGAGATTCGCCCGGGCCGGAATCGTCCGCCACGTGCGCATGACCCCGTGCGTCCGCTCGGCCGAGCCGACGGTGAAAAGCGCCGGCCGGGTGACCACGGGCGCGCGGAGCGAGAATCCCGCTCCAACCGGCCCGGAAGAAAATGACACGATGCGCGACCTTCTGCGTGCGGCCGCGGTCGACACGCGCCCGACTTGACGCGGGGGCCGCGTTTCGCCATCGGCGCACCCGCGTGCACCGCCTCGACCCCGCGGGAACCACCCGTCTGCACCGCGTGTGTTCGGTCCGGTCGAAGCCCACCCCTCTCCAACGCCGTGGGAGACGATAGGCACCGCTGCGGCGCGGTGGGTCAGCGCGCCGGGGCCTCGGTGAGAATCCGCCACACCCGGAGCACTTCGGCCACACTCCACGCCTGGCCGATGCATCCTCGGGGCAGGTGCGGGGGATCGCCTTCGAAGATCTCGGAGATCGTACCCAGCCCGGCATCGCGCAGGTGTGGTTCGAACGGGCGGAGGAATCCGAGCGCCACTTCCGGGTCGCGGTGGACCCGAAAGTGCGCCTCGGCATACGCGCCGAGGAGCCAGGCCCAAGCGGGTCCCTGATGATAGGCCCCGTCACGGCGGGAAACGTCGCCGGTATAGTCGCCGTGGTAACGGGGATCGTCCGGGCTCAGCGAACGCAGCCCGCCGGTCGTGAGCAGGGCGCGACCGACCGCTTCGACCACCGCAGCGGCCGCCCCCCCGTCGAGGAGCGGGAACGGCAGGGACACCGCCAGGATCTGGTTGGGCCGGATCGCCAGGTCGTCGCCGTCAGGGCCGTCCACGACGTCGGCCAGCGCCCCCCGGTCCGGCCGGACAAAGCGCGCGCGAAACGCTGCGCGCGCCCGGTCGGCCAGGTCGGCGTAGCGCTGTGACGCGGGATCGTGGCGGGCAGCGAGACACTCCACCAGCGTCCGCAGCGCGTTGTACCACAGGGCGTTGATCTCCACCGGCTTGCCGATGCGCGGGGTGACCACCCGGTCACCGACCTTCGCGTCCATCCAGGTGACCTGCCATCCGGGTTGCCCGGCACGGAGCAGGCCGTCTGTGGGGTCCACGCCGATCCCGTAGTTCGTCCCGGTCACGTGACGGTCGATGATCTCCCGCAGCACCGGCAGCAGCTCATCGGCGAGGCGCCGGTCGCCCGTCGCCTCGCGGTGCGCCCGCACGGCCAGCACGTACCACAGCGATGCGTCCGCCGTGTTGTACCCGGGATCGACCCCGGGCCGGTCGGGAAAGTTGTTGGGGATGAGGCCGTCGCGGACGTAGAGGGAGAACTCGCGGAGCACCGCCTCCGCGTCCGCGGGACGCCCCGTGCAGAGCGCGAGGCCCGGGAGCGCAATCATCGTGTCCCGCCCCCAATCGTTGAACCAGTGATACCCGGCGATGACCGTTCTCACGGCCGCGGCCTCGGGTCCGCGGCGGACGATGAACTGGTCGGCCGCGAGGACAAGCTGCCGGACGAGGGGGTGAACCCGTTCCGCCCCGGCCTGTGCGAGCAGCTCCCGCTGGCGGTCCTGCGCGGCGGTAAGGCTGCGATCGCCGTCGGGATCCGCACTCGCCTCCGCCGTCATGACGACCGTGAGGCTCCCTCCGGGGGGAAGGTGCGCCCGAAAGCTGCCGGGCGCGTACAGGTCGGCGCGGTCGTCCAACCCCCGCGCGGTCTCCTCGCGGTGGAGAAAGTTCCAGTACCACTCCCCGCCCGGGGCGAAGATACCAGCGGCGGCCTGCAGCCGGAATGGAACGGCCCCCGCGTGCGCGTGGATGATCGCCCCACCCGAGCCGGCCTCGACCTCGGGCGCCCATCCCCGTCCTGAGGTCAGCGTGTGAAAATCGCGATAGGTCACCAGCGGCGTGATCTCCAATTCCACACCGCAGCTGCCCCGCACCAGCCGGTACCGGAGATACGTCGTGTTGGCGCGCGCCGCCATCCACACGCGCTTCTCGAGCAGCGCGTCGCCAAACGCGTGGGTCCACACGGGGAGCATTCCCTCAAGGTGGAACGATTGGAGGTGGCGGTAACCGTGCGGATCGATCGTCCCCCCGCCCCACTCATGGGTGCACAGCGGGTACCGGCGCCCGTCGTACACGACCCACTCCACCAGCCCGCCGACGAGGACGGTGCGTCCGACCGGCGGGGCGAGCGCCGCCACGAGCAGTCCGTGATAGCGCCGGGTGCTCACCCCGGCCAGCGTCCCGGACGCGTAGCCCCCCAGGCCGTTTGTGACGAGCCACTCCCGGCGCAGACCTGACGGGAGATCGCCGCAGGTTTCGCGGCCGAAGGCGACGGCCGGGGCCGCGGGCCCCGCATCCGATGGGGGGAAGAAGGCGGACGGCACCGGGCGCTGGCTCAGCGGCCGCCGGTCTGCTCCAGCAGTTTGGCCACGAGCGCCGTCCACCCGGTCTGATGGCTGGCCCCGAGCCCTGCGCCCGAATCCCCGTGGAAGTATTCGTGGAACAGCAGGAGGTCGCGCCAGTGCGGGTCGCGCTGAAGCTCCTCCGATCCCCCGAAGACGGGGCGGCGCCCGTCCGGCCCACGGAGGAAGATGTGGGTGAGCCGCCGGGAGAGCTCCTGGCTGATCTGCCACAGCGTCATCTTCGTCCCGGATCCGGTTGGGCACTCGACCAGGAAGTCGTCTCCATAGTAATGGTGGAATCGCTGGAGGGCTTCGATGATGAGAAAGTTGATCGGGAACCAGACCGGACCGCGCCAGTTGGAATTTCCCCCGAACAGCCCGGTCCGGGACTCGGCGGGCTCGTACGCAATGGTCCTGACCACCCCGTCCATCTCGAGGACGAACGGGTGCGCCGCGTGGTACCGGCTGACGGACCTGATCCCATGATCGCTGAGGAATTCCTCAGGGTCCAGCATGCGTCGCAGCACGCGCTTCATCCGGTGCCCGCGCACAAGCGCGAACAACCGCCGCTCGCCCATGCCCGGTTGGTACCATCGCGACACCAACCCGGCCAGCTGTGGACGGTTGGCGAGGAACCACTCCAGCCGTTCCCGGAAGTCGGGGAGCTTCTGCAGCAGATCCGGCTCGATTGTCTCCACCGCCAGCAGCGGGATGACACCGACCACCGACCGAACCCGAAGCTGCTCCTCCCGGCCGCCGGAGTGCAACACGTCGAAGAAGAACTCATCCGCATCGTCCCACATCGCGATGCCGTCCCCGCCGATGTTGTTCAGGGCCCCGGCGATGTAGAGGAAATGCTCGAGGAACTTGGTGGCCACGTCCTCGTACGCAGGATCGTCGCGCGCCAGCTCGAGCGCGATCGCCAGCATGTTGAGGCAGTATACGCCCATCCAGGCCGTGCCGTCCGCCTGGTCGATGTGTCCGCCCCCCGGGAGCGGCTGGCTGCGGTCGAACACGCCGATGTTGTCGAGTCCGAGAAACCCGCCTTGAAAGACGTTTCGGCCTTCGACGTCTTTTCGGTTCACCCACCAGGTGAAGTTGAGCAGGAGTTTGTGGAATACGCGCTCCAGGAAGCCGCGATCGGCCTCCCCGGTGATCCGGCGGTCGATCTTGTAGACCCGCCACGCCGCCCAGGCGTGGACCGGCGGGTTGACGTCCCCAAACGCCCACTCGTATGCCGGCAGCTGGCCGTTGGGATGCATGTACCATTCGCGGAGCAGCAAGATCAGCTGCTGCTTGGCAAAGTGGGGATCGACGAGGGCCAGCGGGATGCAGTGAAACGCGAGGTCCCAGGCAGCATACCAGGGGAACTCCCAGGTGTCCGGCATGGACAGGATCTCGGCATTGTCGAGATGCCGCCAGTCCGCGTTCCGCCCGCGCTTGCGACCCGGGGGCGGCGGGGGCCCCGCCGGATCGCCGTCCAGCCACGTGGCGACGTTATAATGGTAGAATTGTTTGCTCCACAGAAGCCCGGCAAACGCCTGCCGCTGGACGCGCCGCGCGTCCTCCGGCATATCCGTCGGCCCGAACCCCTGGTAGAAGGCGTCCGCCTCCGCACGGCGCCGTTCGACGATCCCGGAGCTGTCGGCAAACGGATGGGCGGGGCGTCCCGGCGAGAGGCGGAGCTCGACCCGCTCCGCGGCCCCTGGGGCGATCCGAAACGTGTAGTGCGCGGCCACTTTCGTGCCCGCCCCGGTCGCGCTCACGGCTGACCGGCGCTGGTGCACGACCGCTTCGTGCACCCCGTCCTTAACCACGGGGGTCCGGTTGGCGACCCCCCACAACCGCTGAAAGTTCGTCTCGTTCTCCGTGAACAGGAGCTCGGGGGTGCCCTCGCAGGCGAACCAGCGTTCCCCGAGGGACTGGTGGACGGCACGCACCAGGCGGTACCCCGGGGGCGCCTCAGGAGATCCCGCGGTCGCCGGGCTGACGCGCAGTTCCGGTCGGCGGTCGTCCCCCCCCCACGCCCACGTATTGCGAAACCAAAGGGTCGGAAGCACGTGCAGCGGGGCAGCTGTGGGGCCGCGGTTGGTGGCGGTGATCCGAATGAGAATATCTTCGGGGTCGGCCTTGACGTACTCGACAACGACGTCGAAGTACCGATCCTCGGCGAAGATGCCGGTATCGATCAGCTCGTACTCCGGCTCATTCTTACCCCGGCGCCGGTTCTCGGCCACCAGGGCAGCGTATGGGAAGGCCCGTTGAGGGTACCGGTACAACGCCTTCATATACGCATGTGAGGGCGTACAGTCGAGGTAGTAGTAGCACTCTTTGAGGTCTTCGCCGTGATTCCCCTCGGTCCCGGTCAGCCCAAACATCCGCTCCTTCAGGATGGGGTCGGCTTCATTCCACAAGGCGAGCGCGAAGCACAACAGCCCGCGGCTGTCGCAGATCCCGAGCAGGCCGTCCTCGCCCCACCGGTACGTGCGGGAGCGAGCGTGGTCGTGCGGAAAGGACTCCCAGGCCGCGCCCTCGGCAGAGTAATCCTCGCGCACGGTCCCCCACTGCCGCTCGGAAAGATAAGGACCCCATCGGTACCAGCCCGCCCGGCCTTCGCGCGCCTCGACGAGCCGACGCCGCTCGGCCTGGGGATCAAACGCCGTCATCTCTACCTCCGGTCGCCTGCCGCCCGCTCCTGGTCCGTGGGCCGACACCGGCGGCGGCCCCGGCGGGTCCGGTACCGCGCCTCCCCTCTTGCGTCGTGCCCCTCTATCTTCAGTAGTGCCCCTTCATTATATAAAGAAGTCCAAATGCGCTGGACGGCGGGGCGCTGGCGGACGGAGGCGAGTCGGCTCCGCCCTCGAACCCTACCGGGACAGGGGGACGCCGACCGGAAACGCGGCCCCCCGGGAAGGAGAAAAGATGGCCGCGGTCCGCATCGTCATCCCGGACGACAGCCCGCCGGTGATCTCCGGCACCCCCGCACTCGAGCGTATCCGAGCGTCGGCCGAGACGATCGTGCATACGTCGCCGCCCGACTCCGAGGATGACCTGATCCGGCGGCTGAGAGACGCGCACACCGTCGTCAACATCCGCGGCTACTGCAAGTTCACGGCCCGCGTCCTCGAATCCGCCCACGGGGCGCTGCGGCATCTGGCGATCTGGGGCACCGGCACCGACAACGTGGATCTCGCGGCGGCGCGCCGGCTCGGCATCGTCGTCTCCAACACGCCCAACACCGCGACCGACGCCATCGCCGAACACTGCTTGGCCCTCCTCCTCGCCGTCGCCCGAAGGCTGCCCCACCTGGACGCGACCGTGAAGCGCGGGGAGTGGGAGCGCGGGATGTTGTTCCAGTGCCTGGGGAAGACCCTCGGCATCATCGGCACCGGCGCGATCGGCACCCGGTTTGCCGAACTGGGACGCGTGATCGGCATGCGGGTCATCGCCTGGACGCTGCACCCTGATCCGGCGAAGGCGCGGCACGGCGGGTTTGCCTACACCCCGACCCTGGAGGCGCTGCTCGAAGAGGCCGATGTCGTCTCCCTCCATCTGCGG
This sequence comes from bacterium, assembly GCA_035307765.1. NCBI lineage: Bacteria > bacterium. Next base: position 373,602 of record DATGHU010000034.1, read on the forward strand.
TCCAGCCCGGAGACCCGGGGACTGCTCGGGGCGGCCCAATTTGCGAGGATGCGGCCGGGATCGATCTTCATCAACACGGCGCGCGGCGATATCGTGGACGAGGCGGCGCTGGCCCAGGCCCTGCGGGCGGGGAAGCTGGGGGGGGCGGGGATCGATGTGTTCCTCAAGGAACCGATCACCAATGATGCACCGCTGCTCGGCTGCGACACCGCGGTCCTGACCCCGCACACGGCGGGGACCACCCCGGAGGCCCTCGTCAACGGCCTCAACCTCTGCGCCGAGAATGTGACGCGGTTCCTCGCCGAAGGCAAGGTGGTGCACCGGGTCGTATAAGGTGGTGCACCGCGACGACACTGACGAGGAGTCGATGATGGCCGCAACCTATGAGATCGACGCGCTGAGCCCGGGCGGGCGCGAGGTGGATTGGTCCACCCGACTCTTCATGGCGCCGAGTGGGGAGACCACGACGTCGGCCTACTTCCTGTGGTTATTGCGGGGGCCGGCCGGGCCGATCCTCGTGGATACCGGGTTCACCCCGCGTCTCGCCAAAGCCAAGGGGTTGTCGGATCAGCTGAAGCTGCGCACGCGCGACGAACTGCTTGCCACCGCCGGGGTCGACCCGAATGCGGTCAAGACCGTAATCCTCACCCACACGCATTGGGACCACTTCGATCTCGAAGGATTCCTCCCCAAGGCAACCTTTTGGGTTCAGCGCCGGGAAGTGGAGTTCTGGGACGGGTTCGGCGGCCAGGACCGATGGACGCGCCGCTTCCTCAGCGACTGCTACGCCCAGGACCTGGAGGCGGTGCGCTCGAGCGGGCGGCTCAACGTGGTCGACGGCAACCTCGAGCTCGTCGAGGGCGTGCGTTTGGAGTGGGTGGGCGGTCATTCGCCCGGGATGCAGATCGTGGTCGTGCAGACGGGCAAGGGGCCGTTCGTGATCGCCAACGACGCCTTGACGACCTACCGCAACCTCCGCGACTGGGTCCCGCCCGCGATCCACCTCAACAGCGTCGCGGAGTGCCTGGGGGCGATGGCCCGGATCAAGAGCGTGGCAAACGGCGACGAGGGGCGGATCTGTCCCGGGCACGACGGGGAAGTGTGGAAGAAGTTTCCCGAGGTCAAGCCGGGGGTCTACCGCCTCGCCTGAATCGCCGGACGGCGAAGCCCGGAGCCCCTATTGGGGACGGCGCCGGAGGTGTGAGGAGGAGAGGACGGCGGGGTTGAGCACCCGGACCGGGGTCCCCGCCAGGAAGGCCCGAATGTCGTCCGCGGCGTCCCGGTAGAAGACCTCGTAGCCCTCAACCGTCACGTACCCGAGGTGGGGGGTGATCACCACGCGCTCCAGCCGTCGAAACGGATGGTCGAGGGGCAGCGGCTCGTCATCGAACACATCCAGGCCGGCCCCGGCCAGCGTCCGCTGCTCGAGCGCCTCGATCATGGCCGTCTCGTCGATGATGGGCCCGCGCGAGGTGTTGACCAGCAGCGCACTCGGCTTCATCAGGCCGAACTCCCGCCGCCCCAGCACGCCGGTCGTCCGGGCGCTCAGCTTCAGGTGGATCGTGACGACGTCCGCGCGGGAGAGGAGTTCATCCTTCGACACCAGGGTCGCCCCGAACTGCGCCGCGCGCTCGCCGGTCAGATTCTGGCTCCACGCGATCACCGTCATGCCAAACGCGCGCCCGATCGTCGCCACTTGCGAGCCGAGCGTCCCGAGCCCGATGACCCCGAGCACCTTCCCCTGCAGCCCGGTGCCGAGCGTCGTTTGCCAGTGGCCGCCCCGCGTCGCCCGGTCCTCGTGGGGAATGTGACGCGCCAGAGACAGGATCAACCCCCAGGTGAGCTCCGCGGTCGGGTACTTGAGGCCGCCCGTCCCGCAGACCACGATCCCCAACCGTGTGGCGCTGTCCACGTCGATTGAGGCGTTGGCCATCCCCGTCGTGACTAACAGGCGAAGCTCGGGCAACCGCTGCAGCAACGGCCCAGGAAAAGGGGTGCGCTCGCGCATGGCGACCACGGCGTGAATCGGTGCGAGACGCTCGCCGACGCGACCCGCGTCCTTCAGGTGGTCGCGGTAGACGTGGACCTCGGTGTCCGGGCCGAGCGCGTCCCAGTCCGCCAGGGTCGCGGCGACGCCTTGGTAGTCGTCGAGGATCGCGACCCTCAGCATGCCGCCTCTCCCGGAAGGGAACCTACTCGCCCCAGGTCTCCCGCAGGACCCGGACCCAGTTGCCGTGGGCGAGCTTCCGGAGATCCTCCCCCGCATACCCGCGATCGCGCAGCGCCTGGAGGAGCTTGGGCAGCCCGGCGGCATCCTTCAGTTCCGCGGGCATCGTCGCCCCGTCGAAATCCGAGCCCAGGCCGACGTGGTCGATCCCCATCCGCTCCACCATGTGCTGGACGTGATCGACCATGCGGGAGAGGGGGACGTGGGGATCCCGCCCCCCGTCCCCGCGCAGAAACCCGACGTGATAGTTGAGGCCGACGATTCCTCGGCTCTCCCGGACCGCGTCCAGCTGCTTGTCCGTCAAGTTCCGCGGCGACGCGGAGAGCACGTGGGCGTTCGAATGCGTCGCCACCAAGGGCGCGGTGGAGAGGGCGGCAACGTCCCAGAAACCTCGCTCGGTGATGTGCGAGAGATCGATCATCACCTTGCGACGGACCAGTTGGCGGACCAGCTCTTTGCCGCGATCGGTCAGCCCCGCACCGATGTCCGGCGAACTCGGGAATTTGAACGGGACCCCCTGCGCATACCGATTGCGCCGGCTGTGCGTCAGCCCGACCGAACGCAGCCCTGCGGCGTGGAACGCCTCGAGCGCGTACCCGTCGGGGTCAAGGGGTTCGGCCCCCTCGAAGTGCAAGAGCATGGCGAAGACGCCGCCCCGGAGGCACTCCTGAAGTTCGGACGCGGTGTGCACGATCTTGACCTGCCCGTTCGAGGCCTGCGCGATCCGCAGCAGCCGTCCCAAGAGGTGCAGCGCCTGCGACTGGGCGTAGTCGAGCGGCATCGGCTCGGGCCACGTGCTCTCGTCGGCGTACAGCTTCATCGCCGCGTCGGGAGCCGCGCGGTCGCCCTTGCTCATCTCCACGGCGATGGGGTCATAGATGTACACGGCGAAGAACCCGCCTCCCAGCCCGCCGCTGCGGGCGCGGGGCAGATCGATGTGCCCCTCGCCCGTGCGGTCGAAGAACGACCGCCCGGTCTTGACCAGGCTGAGGATCGTGTCGTTATGCCCGTCGAAAATCAGGGGATCGCTGGACGTCGTCGGTGTCATGGCCTCCCGCTTCGGGGCGTTCGCGCGGGTCCCCTGCGTGGTTCCCCCGTGGAACCGCGCGCGGTCCCGACGATCGACGCCCGCGCCGGATGAAGGTGCGCCCGGCCTATGGAGAGGACCGGACCTTGCGGATTTGGCAGAATCCCTGGGCTTCGATGCGCAGGGCGTGATTGAACCTGCTGCGGAAGTTCTCGAACGCCACGTGCGCGGTGAGCTCCACCATCTCCTCTTCGGAGAAGTGCGTCCGCAGGGTAGCGAACAGTTCGTCCGAGACATCGTGACCGCTGACGGTCATCCCGTCGGCGTACTGGAGCACCAGCCGTTCGAGCGCCGAAAACACCGGGCTGGTGGCGTAGTCGCCGAGGTGCGCGAACTTTTCTTCAGCTATTCCGGCCGCCTCGCCCGAGGCGGTGTTGATATCCACTCAGAACGGACACCCGTTGATGGTGGCGACCCGCACGTACACGAGATACCGCAGCGCAGGAGGGATGAGGGGGGCATCACGCATCGCCTGGCTCCACTCGCGATACGCGCGCTGCAGGGCGGGACGTCGGGTCCACACCTGTGTCGTGTGGAGCGGTGTGCCGTAGCGAGCGGTCTCTTGCACCAGGAGCTCGCGCATGTCGGCGGGCAGCGTAGACGCATTTGGCGGGGTGATGCGGCTCATGGGAACCCTCCCTCCGGAGCCTGTCCGCGTCACAGTTCTACAGCGCACCGCCCCCCTCCCGTCGGGGGCGTCGTCAGGTGGAAGACCGCTGATCCGACGCGGGGCTATTTGAAGATCGAGAACTCGATCTCCTTAGCCGTGATGAACTCGAGCAGCGCGGGCGTGCCCTGCCGAGTCTTGCCCACCGCGCGCTTAATCGCCGGGATGATCGCGCCCGGCTCGGTCACCCGCTCCCCGTACCCCCCCAACGCCTGCGCCAGCGCGGCGTAGTTCCCGGAGATGTCGGTGCTGCGGTATTTCTGGGTGGCCACTTTCATCACCGGCAGCTCGATCGCCATAGAAGAATTGTTGAGCAACACCGACAGGATCGGGATGCGCTCGCGCACCGCGGTCTCGAAATCCATACCGGTGAACCCGATGGCCGCGTCACCCCACACGTTGAGGCAGAGCTTCTCGGGCGATTCGAGCTTGGCCCCCATGGCCAGCCCAAGCCCGTACCCGAGCTGAGTCGTCTTGCCCCAGCCGATATACGAGAGCGGGGTCGTAGCCTGCCAGAACGGTGAGAGCTGGTCGCGCGGGCTTCCGGCATCGTGCGTGATGATGGTGTTCGCCACGTCAACCGTGTGCAACAAATCCCAGATCACTCGGTACGGCGACAACGGCGTCGCCTCCGACGTCAGCTTGGGCATCCACTGCTCCAGCCAGTCCGCGCGCACGCCGGCAATCTCCTTTGCCGTGTGCGCGGCCTCCTCCCGCCGCGCCGCGCGCACCCGATCCTTCACCGCCGCCAGCAGCGCCTCGAGCGTCAACCCGGCGTCCCCCAACAGGATGTGGTCGACCGGAATGTCCTTGTTGATGTCGGCCGGATCGAGCGTGGCGTGAATGATCACCTTGCCGGACGGCATGGCCACCCCGTAGTTGGTGGTGGCGAAGCTACACCCGATGCCGAGGATGACGTCGCTGGACTCCAGGAACAGGTGGACGGGTTTGGGGATGGAACGGCCGCCCGAACCGAGCGAGAGCGGGTGGGTCTCCGGGAACGCGCTCTTCCCCTCCAGGCTCGTGGTCACGGGAACGCCGAGCCACTCGGCGAGCTCCCGCAATGACCCCCAGGCGCGGGCGTAGTGGACCCCTTGCCCGGCGTAGAGCACCGGGCGGCGCGCCCCCACCAGCACGTCCGCGACCCGTTCGACCGCCTTGGGGTCGGGGGCGGTCCGGGAAGCGAGCGCGGGGCGGTAAACCAGGGGCTCGGGGACCTCCTCGGTCAGCACGTCCGACGGAATCTCCACGAGCGCGGGCCGGGGCCGCCCGTTCCTTACCTGGGTGAAGGCGCGGCGCATCGCGGCCGGCACCTCGCCCGGGAGCACGACCTGCTCCGCCCACTTCGTGACGTGGCGGTAGTTCAGGGCCGCGTTAAAATTCGGGGGGATGTTCGTGAGGCGGCGCGGGTAGCCCGCCGGCAGCACCACGATGGGCACCGAGTCCCCGTACGCTTGAGCGACGCCGCCGAACGAATTCTCCGCGCCCGGCCCGTGCTGCATGGCGAAGACCCCAATCCGCCTTCCCGAGGAGGTCCGACTCACCGCATCGGCCATATGGAGCCCGGTCCGCTCCTGCCGGACGATGATCGTCCGGATGTCCGCCGCGGCCGCGGCCTCGATGATGGGATTGACAGGATACCCGATCAAAAACTCAACGCCCTCGCGCTTCAGGATCTCCGCCACCGCCGCCGCTGCTTTCATCTTCCTCCGCCTCCTCCGCCTCCCGGCCCGAGCGGCTCTTCTCGCGCGGCCCGCATCCGTCCTGTCCCCACCGGGCCACCGTCCGATGGGTCACCCCTCGTGGCGTGGGGTGGCCGGCCGGGGAGACCCTCCCCCCCCACCGCGGTCTCCTCACCGCTGCAGGATGGGCCGCTGGTGATCGGGCAGCACCGCCCACACGTGGGGGGGACGCTCGACGGCGCGCGGAAGCGGCTCACCGGCCATCAGCGTGAGTGTGTTCACGAGACGGCGCGTCCCCGTGCGCCGCTGCATGGCCACGTCGTAGAACACGTACTCCCCCTCCTCAAGCCGGAACAGGGCAAGATCTGCCTGGCTGCCCGGCCGGAGCGTGCCGAGTTCCGGCCGCCGCACCGCCGCCGCCGGGCGCGAGGTCGCCCGCTCGATCACATCGTGCAGGCTCATCCCGAGGTTGAGGAACTTCGAGAGGGTCGTCGGCAGATCGAACATGGGCCCCTGGACGCTTAATTGGTGAATATCGCTGCTGATGACGTCGGGAAGGACCCCCTGGTCGATCAGGCGCTCGGTCACCTCGTAGCTGAACGAACCCGCACCGTGCCCGATGTCGAGGATGAGCCCGCGATCGTGCAGCACCTTGACGTCGGTGCGGAGGTTGCCGTCCGGCGCGACGATCCTGTGGGTGCCGCCGGTGAAGCAGTGGGTGAGGATATCCCCCGGACGCAGCAACTCTACGATCTCCGCAATCGTCGGGGGGCCGCTGCTGATGTGGACCATCAGCGGGAGCTCAACGCGGTCGGCCAGGTCGCGGGCGCGCTGAAGGGCGCGGATGCCGGTCCCCCGTGTGGTGCGGTGATCGATCCGGGCCTTGACGCCGAGGATCAGGTCGCGGTTGGCGTCAACGATCTTCACCGCCAGATCGACATCGCAATAGTCCAGGTTGGCAAACTCCCACGTGGGGGCGATCAAGCCGATCGATGAGAGGTTCAGGAAGGCGCGAATCCGGGCGCGGCTGGGTTCGATGATGTACCGGCGAAACCCGGGGAAACTGTAGGCCCCCGCGCTCCCCACGTCGATCCAGGTCGTGACCCCGCTGCGGGCGGCCACCGGATCGGCCTCGATCCCCCAATATGTCCCGCCCCAGTAGACGTGGGTGTGCAGATCGACCAACCCCGGTGTCACGATCTGTCCCCCAGCGTCGACGACCCGCACCCCCCGCGCCCGATCAAGCGTCCGCTCGATGGCGGCGACCCGCCCCCCGGCGATCCCGACATCGTATCGGCCCTCGATACCGGCCGCGGGATCGAGCACCTCCCCGCCGACCACAATCGAATCGAACCGCCCATCCCCACCGCCCGCCGCCTGCGGCCCCATCGCTCCCCCCTCTGCCCGCGTCCGATGTCATTCAGAGTTAGGACCACGGCCGGCGCGTTCCTGCTTCGGGCACGACTCGGCGGGAGGAGAGGAAGAGGAGATCGCGGGGAACTGCGGCAAGAAAGAGCCACAGTGCGAATCGCGAAACCCCCCTTTCATCTCGTCAGGGCCCTGCTGCGCAGAGCATCCCGACGCCGCCTCCCCGCAGGGTTCTCCGCTTCGCAGGTGGTGCGCGGCCGCACCTGGGCGTGCACGGATCTGGGGGCGTTCTCACGCCCGCTCCCGAATCTCGGCGGCGTAGAAGGGGTCGTGATCATGGAGGATCGTGACCCCGAGTTCTACCTGTCCTTCCAGGACTATGCTCCCGGGGCGGTAACCCGCCTCAACCGCCACGGCCCACTCCGCGCGTGGTCAACCCAGCAGGACCTCAAGGAGTTGGTCGCCGGGCTTAACGCGCAAGGATTGAAGGTGGCGATTGGATTTTGGAGCTACGGGGGGTGGTGGCTGCACCGAAAGCCCCGATGGCTGCGGGAGCATCCGGAGTTGCGGCGGCCGCCGTTGAGCAGCCACCTCTATCCCTTCGTGCGGCTCCATCGTGAAGGGATCGAGTATGCGGAGTATATCGCCCGGCAATACGAACGGTTGCACACGGCGTTCGGATTCGACGGGCTGATGCTGGGGGACGGCCTGTGCGGATTCGGCAGCATATGGGATCCCGACCTGTACCGGGACAAAGCCCCCACCATCCCGCAGTGGACCCGACTCTACGCCACCATCGCCGGCACGGTTCACCGCACCGGCGGGACGCTGCTGGCGTACGATCAGATGGGGTTTCCCTATACCGAGGCGCGGGAACACGGCGTCGACTATCGGGACCTGGCCGGCGCCGGCCTCGACGTCCTTGTCTACCAATCGTATCCGCAGGCGTGGGCGGGATTCTGGCTCGATGAATATCCCAACCGGTTCGACCTGCGCGCCTCGGTGAACAACCTCAAGACGATCACGGCCAGCCTGGAGGGCACGACCGCCAAGGTATTCTATACGGTGGAACTCGGTGATGCCGTGGAGCGGTGGCAGGCCGATCCCGAAAGGACCCTCGCGCAGATGGACGCGCTCGACCCTTTAGCGGCGGGGCGCTTCCTCGTCTGGGCGAACGACACCTTCGCGCGGCACCCGCAGCCGGTAGGAGGATCGCGCTGATTGGAACCGCGCCTCCGTTGTATGGTGCACCACTTCCCGGGAGTGTCAAATCATCGGCACATTCGGGATCGCGTGGGGCGTCGCCCCCGCGCGTGGCTTGACCGGGAAACGATCCTCCCTATCCTCCCGCGGACCTGCCTGCGGCTCGCACGGTGTCCATCAGCGCGGCAACTCGACGCAAATGGGGCACGGCTCCGGTGCGACCCCCCCCGCTGGCCACCGCGTCCACGACCTCCTGGATCATGAACAGCACGGGATCGTCCACCCAAGGGAGGAGCGCGGCATCGCTCGTGAGAAGGCCGAGGGCCGCCGCGTAGGGCTCGAGGCGTACAGCCTGCCGCGACCCGATGATCTCAAGCTCGACCTCCCCCACAGCAAGTGAGGGCACGGACGCGGGCAGGCACCGCGAGAGCTCGATCGTGGCGATCAGGTCATCTTCGAACCGAATGATGCTGACCGCGGTATCGTCGACCCCGGCTTCGAAGAGCGCACCGGACCAGGCGTGAACGCGCCGCACCCGGGCGGGTGTCGCGGTCAGGAGCACGTCGAAGACCTCCCACGCCGCCTCCTCCAGCACCGCGCGCCGCGGGTGCGCGCGATCGTCGCGTGGAAGGCGAACGGCCGCGTAGGCGGAGTGTAGCGTCCCCAACGCGCCGTCGGCGACCAGCCGCAGCGCGGTCCGGCCGGCATGGGTGTGGCGCAGGGCCCCCCCTGAAATGAGCGCCGCGTGGCCCCGCCCCTCGGCGGCGGCCAGGCGGTCGAGGTCGTCCGCCCGGGTCGCGGCGGGGACGGGGCAGAGCACGACCTTCCCCGCCGCAAGCGCCGCTTCCACGGCCCTCCCTTTTTCGGGATCGCTGCTCAGGACGAGCACCGCCGGGAGTGACGGATCGCGGGCCAGCGTCTGCCAGTCCGGGGACCACTCGGCCCCCACCCCATCGGCCAAGGTGTTCGCGCCATCGCGATCTTGACCGCATGGGCTTGGGGACCAACGGGCGATCCGCGCCCCGGAGAGCGGGGCGTCGTGCCCGGCGACCGCACGGGCGTGGCGGTCGGCGCCGATGACCCCCAGCGGGATCGGCGCGTTCATGCCCGGCCCCCCGCGGCGTCCGCCCCGGGCTGCGGCGTGAGCCGCACGACGTGGCCTGTGTGGGCCGACTCCGCCGCGGCGAGCGCCAGCCGCAGGGCGGCGCGCGCTTCCTCGGGCGGCATCGGCACGGGACGGTCCTGTTGCACCGCGTCCACAAAGCCCGTCCACTCGCGCGCGTACGCCGTCAGGTTGTGCAGGAGAACCCGGCCGCTTTCCGGATGGTCGGCGCCTTCATCGCGGTAGCGCGTCAGGCTGACAAGATCATGGTCCCTGGCGCGGACGGCGCCGTGCGTGCCGTAGATTTCGCACTGGTGGAACGCCGGGTACCCGGGGGGCAGGCAGTTGCTGATTTCCGTGGAACCGATGGCCCCGCTCGCAAAGCGGACCGTGTACGTGATGAAATCCGGCACCCCCCGGTTTCCCTCCACCGTCACCTTATGCTCCGCGGCCACCCACACGGGTTCCGAGCCGGCGAACCAGCGGAGCAGATCCGCCTCGTGGATCCCGTTGGTCAACGCCGCCCCCACGGACATCGAGGGGTCACCCGTCCAATGCTCGGCCGTGTAGTACCCGCGGGACACTCCCAGCGGCGGACGAGACCGACGCTCGTTCTCCCGGATCAGCCGGACGGTTCCGACCGCTCCCCGATCGATGGCTCCGCGGATCTCCATGTAGCGCCGGGTGAACCGGCGGCTGTGCCCGATCATCAGGTGCACCCCCGCGGCGCGGCACGCCGCGATCATCGCGTCGGCGTCGGCGAGCGAGGGCGCCATCGGCTTTTCGCACAGCACGTGCTTCCCCGCCGCGGCGGCGACCTCCGTCCACTGGCGGTGTGAGGCCTCCGGCGTCGCGATCATCACCACGTCGAGATCGCGGCGCCGGACGAGCTCGTGCCCGTCGGTGTAGACCGCGGCCGACCACGGCGCCGCGGCCGCTCGTGCCGCCGCTTCGTTCAGGTCGGCCGCCGCGACCAGGCGCACCCGGTCGCTCAAGGTGTACATCGCCGGCAGGTGCGCCGTCTGGGCGATACTGCCGCAGCCGATCAGCCCCACCCGCAGCGCGGCCATTCGTCCTCGCCTACCATCCGAGCGCATAATTGCGCTCGCCGCGCGAACTCGCCGCGCCCTCGATCACCTTCCGGTCCGGATCGTATGCCACCGCGGTGGTGTAGTTGAGGCTCCAGGGGTCCACGACCTTGACGAGATGACCGCGCCGCCGGAGCTCCTCGACCACCGCGGCGGAGACACGACCCTCGAGGACCACCTCCCGCGGCCGCGCCTCCCTCGGGTAAAACGAGCTCGGCGCGTGCCCGGTGTGAAAGCTGGGGGCGTCGATCGCATCCTGCAGGTCCATCCCGAAGTCCACGACGTTCAGGAAGAACTGCAGGCTCCATTGATCCTGCTGATCGCCGCCCGGGGTGCCGAAGACCAGATAGGGCCGCCCCTCCTTCATCACCAGCGATGGGGAGAGCGTCGTCCGAGGACGCTTCCGCGGCCGCAGCGCCGCCGGGTGGTCGGGGTCGTTGAGCCAAAACATCTGCCCCCGGGTCCCCAGGCAAAACCCCAGCCCGGGGATGATCGGCGAACTGCGAAACCACCCGCCGCTTGGCGTGGCGGAGAACATGTTCCCCTCCGCATCCACAGCTCGGGTGCCGGTGGTCCCCCCCTGCCAGGCACGCCCCCGGACGGGCGAGGCGTCCGCTTCCCTCTCGCTTCCCTGAAAGGGGTACGGATCACCCGGGCGCAGCTCCGGTGACGCGGTGTGCGGATCGATGAGCGCGCGCCGTGCGTCCGCGTACGGCGTGGAGAGCAAACCCCGTAACGGGACATCGACGAACTCGGGATCGCCGTAGTACCGCTCGCGGTCGGCCAGCGCCAGCTTGGCCACCTCGGTCAGGGTGTGGATGTAATCCGCGGAGTTGTGGCCGAGCCGGCGCAGGTCGATGCCGTCGAGCAGGGTGAGCTGCTGCAGAAAGACGGGCCCCTGGGACCACGGCCCGCACTTGTGGACATCGCATCCGCGATAGCGCACCCGAACCGGGCTCTCGATTCTGGTGTCGAAGGTCGCGAAGTCCTCCTCGGTCAACAGCCCGGAGGAGACCACGCCGTTGGCGTCCCGCACCGACGTGTCGCGCTGAAAGGCCACGATCTCACGCCCGATCGGTCCACGATAGAAACAATCTCGCGCGGCCGCAAGGGCCGCGCTCCGGCCGCGCGACGTGGCGCCCCGCTCGGCCTCGACGAGGCGCTCGAACGTCCGGGCGAGATCCGGGTTCCGCCAAGTGTCCCCCACCCCCGGGGGCTTCCCCCCCGGCAGGAACAGGGCCGCCGAAGTCGGCCACTCCGCCCGAAATCTCCCGGCGCACTGTTCGATGGAGCGGAGCATCCCCTCGTACATCGGGAACCCGCCGGCGGCCAGCTCGATCGCGGGTGCCAGCACCTGTTCCAAGGTCAGGGTGCCGTACCGGTGGAGCGCGGTGATCAGCGCATCGGGGACGGCGCAGACCCCGGCCGGGAGGAACCCGTCACCCGGGATCAACGTGATGCCCCGCCCGCGGAACCACTCGATCGTCGCCGCGGCCGGGGCCCGCATGTTGCCGTTGATCGCGACGACCCGACGGTCGCGCGCGGTATACATCAGGATGGGAGCTTCCCCCCCGAACCCGAAGCTTTGGAATTCCAGGACCGACTGCGCGAACACCATCGCCACCCCGGCATCGACCGCGTTGCCGCCGAGCAGGTGCATGCGCATGCCCGCCAGGCTCGCCAGGTAGTGCCCGCACGAAACCACGAGGGACCGACCCCGGATGACCGGACGGGTGGCGCTTAGGGTAAACTGCCAGTCGTGGTAGGCGGTGTTGACGCTCATCTCCGCCCGGCGCAGCGCCGGACGCTCGTGCTGCCTGCACCGGCTCCATCTCGAGGCCTCATCGCGATCCCCCCCTGATCCATCCTGCCCGCAGGATTTCATGGACCACGCGGAGTCTCCTCCCACCCCCGCCTGGTGCTGCCGCCGACCTTCACCGTATACTGAATTGGGAACGAATCGACGCCGTGACCGGAGATCGGAGCGCGATAGCATCCCCCGCTGGGGTGACCCCGCGTGAGCCGTCCAGCCTGCGCGTGCTCACGCTGACGACGCTGCAGCAGGCCGGACTGACGTCCATTCGCTTCGGCCTCCCGATCCTGGCGCCGTACTGGCGAGACGCGTTCCACCTCTCGCTGGCACGGGTCGGTGTGCTGTTGGGCGCCTTCGATCTCGGCGCGCTGCTGCTGTTCATCCCGATCGGTCTCCTGACCGATCGGTGGGGCGGTGCGGGCGTCCTCGGCGCGGGCGCGCTCTTCACTGCCGCGATGACGGCCGTGACCACCCGGGCTAACGGATATTGGCCGCTCGCGCTGCTGCTCGCGATCGCCGGGCTGGGATGCGGCAGCGGACAGACGGCGGGGACGCGTACGTCGTGGGATGGGTGGCCCTGGCCGCCGTCATGGCCTGGGCCCTCGCGGCGACCGCGCGAATCCCCGAACCAGCGGCGAGAACCCGCGGAGTGTCCAGCGCCCCCCACCGCGTCCGATGAATCCGCGTCCGCTCGCCCGACCCGCCACTGCTTAAACGGCGCGCGCGGCGGGGCGTTCAGTACGTGGCGTTGCGGCCCCCGTCGACCACCAGGTCTTGTCCCGTGACGAACTCGCTTAGGATCAAGCCCATCACCGCCTGGGCGACGTGCTCCGGGTTGGCACAGGCGCCGAGCGGCGTTTGTGCGGCGGACTCCGCCTCGATGGCCTGCGCGAACGCCTCGCCCCTCGCCATCCGCGCCCAGCGCGTCACCACCTGTCCCGGTGAGACCGAGTTGACGCGCACCTCCGGGGCCAGCGCGATGGCCAGCCCGCGGGTCAGCTGGATCAGCGCCGCCTTCGACACACCGTAGGGCAGCGAGGAGCCCGCCCCCCGGTGTCCGGAGATAGAGGCGACGTTCACAATCGCCCCCCGCGCCGCCCGCAGGGCGGGCGCCGCAGCCCGTGAGCAGTAGAACGCCCCCAAAAGGTTCACGCCGAGAATCGCGTCCCAGACCTCGTCGGTGACCGCATCGAGGTTCGGGAAGTCCAAATAGCGGGTCGTGCCCGCGTTATTCACCAGCACGTCGAGGCGGCCAAAGCGATCGACCGTGCGAGCGACCAGCGCCTTGACCTCATCCTCCCGCGCGACATTGGCCTGGACCGCCACGCCTTCGCTGCCGGCCTGGGCGAGTTCGCGAGCGGTCTTATCGGCATCATCCCGGGAGCGCGAATAGTTCACAATTACGGCGCGGGCTCCGGCGCGGGCGAGGGCGTGGCACACGGCCCTGCCGATACCGGTACCGCCCCCCGTCACGATCGCGACGCTTCCTTTCTCCAGTCCCATGGCGAGCCCCCCAACGAAGATTCCGCCGCCCCCCGAGCTGAGTTCACGGGGGACCCCGGATCGCAAGGACGGTCCCCGGCGCAGCGGACGGTCGTGCCGTCCGCATCCGACGCGCGCGCGCAGTTTTCCTCCGCAGGAGCCTCCCCCCGCCCCCCGAATCATCTGTGGGGCCGGGCGCCCACGGCTCGCACCGGGGCGTCTTCGGGTTGAGAGGACTCATGGCCTCCGTGCTTATTCTGGTTTCCGCGTTCTTCTTCGGGATCTCTCCGATCCTCGCCAAGATCGCCTACGCGTATGGCGTGACCCCGCTCACACTCCTGTCAGTTCGCGCCACGTTCGGCGGCCTCTTCGTCTGGATCGGGCTCGCCGCCGCGCGGGGCGTGCCCCCCCTGCCCCGGCCGCTGCTCCTTCGCCTCATCGGCCTCGGCGTGACGATCGTCCCCTTTCAGGTCTTCGCGTATTTCTATGCGCTCTCGGTGCTGCCGGCCTCGTCCGCTTCGGTCATCGCCAACACCTCGCCCGTCCACGTCGCCTGGATGGGGCGGGTGTTCCTGGGGGAGTCCCTCCAGCCGGCAGATTGGGCGATCCTGGTCGGGATCGTGGGCGGGGCTCTCCTCGTCGCCGGACAGACCCCCCACGCCGGACACACACTCGGACTCGTGGCGGTGGTCACGGCCACACTGGCGTCGGCCTTCTATCTGGTCGCCCAGCGGCGCCTCGTCCAAGACGTTCCCCCTCTCGGCGTTCTGGCGGTGGTGCTCCCCTGTTCCGCCGTTATGTATTGGGGGATGGGTCTGGCGACGGGGCAGATTCACCTGTCCATACCTCTCCCCGCGGTCTTCGCCGTTTCAGGGGCCACCATCCTCGGCTCCGTCGCATCATTCCTGTTGCTCATCGCGCTCCAAGTCACCCCGGCAACCCGCACGGCGATGCTCGGGATGCTTGAACCCGTGGTTGCCGTCGTGTTCAGCATCTTGCTGCTCAGCGACAGGGTCACCTGGCTGAGGGCAATCGGCATCGTGATCGTCCTCAGCGGCATCACGGCGCTCCACACCCGCCGCGCCTAGGTGAGCGACAGCGGCGGTCTCCGATCGCTGCCAGGATTCGCGTTGAGGTCGCAACGCGCGCCACGGGACCGGGCAGATTCAGGCACCGGTTGGGCCCCACGACAACCGTGTGTGACCACCGCCGTTCGTCCGCCTCATGTTCCGGGCAGTGGTCCACTTCCGGACAATGGCCGTGCCCCGCAGAGCACGGCTGCGGGCTTCCGAACCACCCTGGGGATCTTCAGCCGGCCCGGCGGCGCCGCTCGGGTCCGCGGCCGGTCGCACGACCGGCGTCCGCCATCGGGCAGCGCATTACTGAACGCGCGCGGGAGCCGGTTGCACGAACTCAGTCAAACGCGGGGCGCTCCAAATCCCGCACCGGAGACACGTAGGGGTCGTCGGTGGTCGCCAGGCGAAACTCCTCACGGGCTCGGGCGATCAGCTCCGGCTGGTGGAGGAGATCGCAGGCCGATGCGGCGAGGACCTGTGCGGCAAAGAGCATTCCCTTCCGACCGATGGAGCTCCCGACGCTCACGACATTCTGCCAGGAATGACTCGGCATCCCCAACGGAGCCGTCACCGTGCGCACCTGGGCGGTCGGCACGACGTAGGACACGTCGCCCACATCGGTGGACCCGCCGACCAGTTCGCCGTACCCAGAGTGCGGGGCGATCCCTTCGAATAAATCGGTCCCGGCGTCGCCCGGCTGGCCCACAGAGACACCCCACCGCCGGAGGTCCTGAACGGCCTTGGGAAGGGCCCCGGGGGCGAAGGTCGCCTGCAACTGGCGGGCCAGGGCCTTTTCTTCGGCGGTAAATTGGGGAGCTCCGATGGCCTCGAGGTTGCCGTGCAGAACGTCACCGAGCGCTTCATTGGCCAGCGTATCGTAGCACCCGGCGATCAGTCGAACCTCGTGGGCGGTCCCGGTCATCAGGCAGGCGCCGCGCGCGATGTCGAGGAGGCGGTGGTAGACCTCATCCACCTGGGCCCGATGCGGCGCGCGCACGTAGTACCAGACCTGGGCGCGGGCCGGGACCACATTCGGAGCCTGACCGCCGTCGGTCACCACGTAGTGGATGCGCGTCGAGCTGTGCACGTGTTCGCGCAGGAAGTTGGCGCCGACGTTCATCAGTTCAACGGCATCCAGGGCACTCCGTCCATCCTCCGGGGTGGCGGCGGCGTGCGAGGGCACCCCGGAAAAGGTGAACCGCGCGGAATTCATCGCGGTCAGGTGTTCAACCATCACCCGATTGATCGATCCCGGGTGCCACGTCAACGCACAGTCGACATCGTCGAAGAGACCGGCCTTGACCATAAAGACCTTCCCGACCAACGTCTCCTCGGCCGGGCAGCCGTAGAACACGACCTTCCCGCGGAGCTCGCCCCGTCGGATCGCATGCCGGACGGCCATCGCGGCCGCGGCTGCGGCCGTCCCCAGAAGGTTGTGACCGCAGCCGTGGCCGGGACCCTGCGGAATAAGCGGGCGGGGTTCGGTCGCTCCGCGGGCCTGGCTGAGCCCGGGCAGCGCATCGAACTCCCCGAGAAGGGCGACGGTGGGCCGACCATCGCCGTAGGCGGCCACAAACGCCGTGGGCATCCCGGCGACCCCGCGCTGGACCGAGAATCCGGCCGCCTCGAGCGCATCCGCGAGCGCGGCGCTGCTCTTGGCCTCGTGGAGACCGAGCTCGGGGGTTTCCCAAATGCGGTCGCTCAACTCGGCGAACAGCGGCGATTGCTCCTGCACGAAATCCAAGACGGACTGTAGCGGCATCGTCTTCCCTCCAACGCACATGTCCCGGCTGATTGAGCACGCCATTGGCCGGCGTCTCTAGACATTATTCACCGCCACCGAAGGCCCCTTTGCCGCCTGGGGCGCGCAGGACGGGGCGGCGAGGGCGTCGTATCTGACGGGGTGCCCGCCGTACGCAGATCGTCCTCTCACAATCATCGGGCTGGGCCACCGGGAAAGGACGATGGCGGCGGAGCTCGCACCACGCCGTACGGACGCGAGGATGCTGCCCTGCTCCATCGTCCCGATCCCGCCGGTGAACACGGCGGCCGGCATGCGGCGACGGTCACGATCGGTGAACCCTTCGCGCTCCTCTGATGAAACGGGGATGGCGTTGACCCGACAGGATCTCACAGCGGCGCTCCCCGACCTCAACGAATCGATCCGCCCTCTGGGCCTCCGATCGGGTGCGGAGATCTGGCGCGATCAAGACGGCATCCCGCACATCACGGCGGCCTCGGCCCATGATGCGTTCTTCGTTCAGGGGTTCGTGCACGCTCAGGATCGCCTCTGGCACATGGAGTACGATCGGCGCCGCGCCTACGGGCGTTGGGCGGAGTACGCCGGCCCGGCCGGCCTCGCGCAGGATATCTACCTCCGCCGCCTCCGGCTCGGTGTGACGGCCCGTCAAGATTACGATGCCGTGAATCCGTCCACGCGTGAGATGCTCGGAGCGTACGCCGCCGGGGTGAACGCGTTTCTCGCCGCGGCGCGGACCCTTCCCGTCGAATTTCAGCTGCTGGACGCCCGTCCCGAACCTTGGACGCCGTGGGACAGCGTGGCCGTGTTCAAGGTGCGGCACGTGGAGATGGGCCCCTGGCAGGCTAAGCTGTGGCGCGCCCGGCTCCTCCGCCACCTGGGCCCGGACCTGACGGCGAAGCTCTGTCCCGGCACCCAGCCGACCCCCACGCTGATCATCCCTCCTGGAGTCGAGTACCGCGGACCCCTCCCCGATGGGCTCGAAATCCTCGCCGCCGGGGCACCCGCTCTGGCGGAGGCCGGTGATTGGGAAGGCGGGAGTAACAGTTGGGCCCTCTCCGGACGGAGAACGGCATCGGGCAAACCCCTGGTCGCCGGGGATCCGCATCGGGCCCTTGATGTGCCGGGCGTCTACTATCAGAATCACCTTGCCTGCCCCGACTTCGACGCGATCGGACTGTCGTTCCCCGGGGTCCCCGGCATGCCGCACTTCGGCCATAATCGGTTCGTCGCCTGGTGCGTCACCCACGCGATGGCCGACAACCAAGACCTCTTCATCGAGCGCTTCGACCCGGCAGACCCCGGCCGGTACCTGTTCCAGGGCGCCTGGCGGCGGGCGACCGGCGTCCGTGAAACCATTCGCGTGCGCGGCGCCGCGCCCGTCGAAATCGAAGTCACCGTCACACACCACGGACCGGTCGCTCTTGGTGACCCGCGGCGCGGGCACGCGATCGCCTTCCGCTACAGCGCGACCAGCGACGCGAACCACACCTTCGAGGTATTCCAGCCGATGCTGCGAGCGGTGTCCGCCGATGATCTGGAAACGGCGATGAAGCCCTGGGTCGACCCCGTGAACAACTTCGTGTTTGCCGATATCCACGGGGCGATCGGCTATCGAACGCGAGGCCGGGTCCCGGTGCGGGCCGCGGCCAACGCCTGGCTCCCCGTGCCCGGTTGGGACGGCGCCCACGAGTGGCAGGGCGTGATTCCCTTCCAGGACATGCCGGCGCAGCGGGACCCCGAGACCGGGTGGATCGCGACGGCCAACAGCAGGATCGCCGGGCCTGACTACCGATACTACTTGGGGCTCGATTTCGCCCCCGACTTTCGTACGCGGCGCGTCATCGCGCGCCTCCAACCCCTCGATCGGGCGACATCACCCGACATGGAGGCGATCCACGCCGACCGGGTGTCGATCCCGGCCCGCGAGCTGGTCAGCCTCCTCGAGTCCGTCGCCCCGACGGATTCCCTGGCGCGGCAGGCACTCGACCGGCTCCGCGCCTGGGATGGTACGGTAGACCGCGACGGCGTGGCGCCGACGATCTACGCCGCGCTGCGAGAACGGCTGATGCGCGACCTCCTGTCCCCGGTCCTCGGCCCGCTCGCCGCCGAGGCCTTCGCCGCCGTGCCGGGCGGTGCGGTCAATCACGTGGCCAGGCTCAAGGGTCTCCTCCCCGAATGGATCGGCCGCGACGACCGCACGCTGCTCCGGCCGGGAGAAACGTGGGCGAGCGCGCTGAACCATGCGCTTGAGGGGGCGGTGGCAGATCTCAGGGAAACGCTCGGCCCGAATCCCGACGCGTGGCGCTGGGGACGGCTCCACGTGGCGCAGCCCCATCACCCACTCTCCGCGACGTTCCCTGGAGACGCTGCGCTGCTCGATCCACCGGCGGTTGCGGTGGGCGGCGATGGCGAGACCGTACAGGCAGGGGGGTTCGTCCCCGCGTCCGGCTACGCGGTGACGCTCACATCCGTCGCCCGGTACGTCTTCGATCTGGGGAACTGGAGCAGGAGCGCGTGGATCGTCCCCCTCGGCGCCTCCGGGCACCCGGGCAGCCCGCACTACGCGGATCAGGCATCGGACTGGTCAGAGGCCCGCCTTCGGCCGATGCGCTACGATTGGAACCGCATCCGCGCGGAAGCGGAGCGCCATCAACGCCTCGATCCCGGGGAGAAGATCTGACGTTGGGCGAACCCTGCGATCATCACTCACGACCGAGGAGGACGTCACATGGACAGCGACACCGCAAGGGCGTCTGCAGACTCCAGCCGTCACCTGCTTCGCCACTGCGTCGCCACGCTGGCCTATCGGGCGGGTAAAGCCGTGCGCGGCGCGCCCGATGGCTTTGGAGACCTGCGTGTGTCCGCGGCAACCAGAAGTTCGGGTGAAATCCTCGCCCACATGGGGGACCTCCTCGACTGGGCACTCTCCATCGCGCAGGGGAAGCAGCAATGGCACACTTCGGCACCGCTGCCGTGGACGGCCGAAATCCAGCGCTTCTTCGCCGCGCTGGAGGCATTCGATGGGCATCTGGCCTCAGGCGGTCCCCTTCACGTGTCGCCGGGCAAACTGTTCCAGGGGCCAATCGCGGATGCGTTGACGCACGTCGGGCAGCTTGCCACACGCCGCGGCCTGGCCGGCGCTCCGGTCCGGGGCGAAAACTACTTCCTTGCCGATATCGCCATCGGTCGCGTGGGTCCCGAGCAGTCCCACCCCCGGCGAGAGTTTGATTGATGCCGACCGCAACCGGTCGGGCGGACGCGCGTCATTCGATTCGGCCGGGATGCGCAGGCCTTGGGGGGTGCGGCAGGAAATCGTTCCCCAACACCGGCCGGATCCCGGCGGGGTCGCCCTCTCGCTGAGGCGGCGGATCGAACAGAAGGAGGAGAGCAGTGGCGCGGTTTACGGTCATCATTGCGGTGGGGGCGGGCCGTCGGGGGCCGGATGGAACCAACACACCGGAAACGGAAGCCCTGGGCCCGATCGGGGCGGAGTGCATTGAGGTCGCCGCCGCCACGGAGGACGAGTTCATCAGCGCGGCGCGGAAGGCCGACGCCCTGATTTCCAAAGGGCGACCCATCACCAAGCAGATCATCAACGGCCTGGAGAAGTGCAAGGTCATTGCCTTGGGCAGTGTCGGCGCCGACACCGTCGACCTGGCCGCGGCCACGGCCCGCGGGATCCCCGTCACCAATGTCCCGGACACGTTCATCGAAGAAGTGGCCGACCACGCGATGATGCTGATCCTGGCCACCTTTCGCCGGGTCATCACGATGGACCGGTACGTGCGGGACGGGCGCTGGCGGGACGGCCGACCGCTGCTTTCACAGTACCCTCGGCTACTGGGCCAGGCTCTTGGCTTCATCGGCTTTGGGCACGTGGCCAGGGCGGTCGCGGCCCGCGCGAAGCCCTTCGGCGTGAGGTTGCTGGCGTACGACCCATATATCGAGGAGTTGGTCATCACCCAGTGCGGCGCGGAACCGACGGGTTTGACGGAACTGCTGCAGCGGTCTGACCTCATCTCCATGCACGCCCCGGCGACGGCAGATGCACACCATCTCTTGACCGAGACGCACTTCCGGCTGATGAAACGGGATGCGCTGTTCATTAACACCGGTCGCGGTCCAACCGTGGACGAAGCGGCGCTGATCAAAGCCCTGCAAGAGCATTGGATCGCCGGCGCAGGGTTGGACGTGCTCGAACAGGAACCTCCCGACCCGACCAATCCCCTGCTGCGCATGGACAACGTCATCCTTACCCCGCACGTGGCCTCGGCCTCCGCCCGGATGGATCCCTCGCGGTGGCGGCGGGTGGGCCAGGAAGTGGCCCTGGTGCTGAGCGGCCGGCGGCCGATGAGCTGCGTCAACCCCTCGACCCTGGACCGAACGGGGCTGGTGCGGTGGCAGCCCTATTCCATGGAACGTGGGCCGGGGGCGTGAGCGCCACCATCAATCCCAACCAGGCGACGTCCGACAACGGAGAAGGGAGCGGAGAAGAGAGGGAGCGCGGGGACCCCGGCCAGGGGCGGTGCGTATCCGAAGGGGGGACGAGGGGCTGAACGCGTTGACGCACGACGTGACCTGCGAGCGGAACGTCATGGTGCCACTCGCCGACGGCACGCTGCTCGCCACGGACGTCTACCTGCCGCGAGGAGCGCCCGGGCCGTGGCCGGCGATTCTGGAACGCACCCCCTACGATAAACTCGCGGCCAGCCTCGTCCTCTCGGCCAAGTATTTTGCCGACCACGGATACGCGGTCGTCCTCCAAGACGTGCGCGGGCGATACGCGTCGCAGGGCGAGTGGTACCCGTTCGGCAACGAAGGCCCCGATGGCGTTGAGGCCCTGGCGTGGGTGCGGCGCCAACCATGGTGCGACGGACGGGTGGCAACGATGGGCCTCTCCTATTCTTCCTGCACCCAAACCGCCATCGCCGCGATGAATCCACCCGGTCTGGCCGCACAGTTCGTCAGCCACGGTTTTCATAACTATCACACCGCGTCGATGCGCCAGGGCGGGGCGCTCGAGTTGCGGTTCTTCCTCTACGCGTTCATGATGGCCTCGACCTCGATAGAGGCGATCGCCGATCCGGTGAAGCGGGTGGCCTTGGAGCGCGCCTGGGCCGACGTCCGGTCCTGGCTGGCGCAGGTGCCGCCCCGGGCCGGCCTCACCCCTCTCCGCCACGTGCCGTCCTACGAGAGGTGGCTCCTCGATATCTGGCAGCACGGCGAGTACGACGACTACTGGCGCAGCCGCCCCGCGTATTCTATTGAAGGCCTCTACGATCAGCACGCCGACGTTCCCATCTACCTGTGCGGCAGTTGGTACGACTCCTACGCGCGCTCCACCGTCACGAACTACGTAGAGTTGAGCGCGCGCAAAACCGGGCCGGTGCGGCTGATCATGGGACCGTGGATCCACGGGGGAGCCAACATCGACCTGTCATACGCCGGAGACGCCGAGTTCGGTCCCGACGCCCCCCTCGGCTACAATCATTTTCGGCTGCGCTGGTTCGACGCGGTGCTGAAGGGCGCGCCGAACCACATGCTCGAAAAGCCGCCCGTGCAGATCTTCGTGATGGGCGGGGGGTCGGGCCGCAAGGTCGCCGGAACCGGGAGGCTCGACGTGGGAGGGCGGTGGCGCGACGAACGGGAATGGCCGCTTCGCCGCACCGACTACCGGCCCTACTACCTCCGACCCGGGGGGGGGCCTTACGCCGGAGAAACCGCCGGCCGACGCCGCCCCCTCCCGCTACATCTTCGATCCAAAGGATCCCGTCCCCACGATCGGCGGGAACATCTCCGTCGGCTACGACCTCATGCCGGGTGGGGGGTTCGACCAGCGCGGGGGCCCCCGCGTCCACGGGGCGAAAAACACCCTCCCCCTCTCCGCCCGTCGCGACGTGCTCGTCTTTTCCACGCCCCCCCTGGGGAGGGATATGGAGGTCACCGGTTCCGTGGTCGTGGAGCTTTGGGCAGCCTCGACGGCCCCCGACACCGATTTCACCGCCAAGCTGATCGACGTCTACCCGCCAAACGGCGACTACCCTGACGGATACGAATTGAACATCGGCGACTCGATCCTGCGGGCGCGCTACCGCACTTCGCGCGAGAAACCGGATTTCATGGTACCCGGAACGGCCTATGTGTTCACGATCACGCTGTACCCTACGAGCCTCGTCTTCCAAAAGGGACACCAGCTCCGGCTGCACATCTCCTCGTCGAACTTCCCCCGCTTCGACGTCAACCCGAACACGGGAGGCCCTCTGGGGCTCGAGCAGATCACTCAGATCGCGGTTCAGACAATCTTCCATGATGCGGCGCGGCCCTCACACGTGCTGCTGCCCGTGATTCCCCTCTGATGGCCCGGGACGGACGGTGGGCGGCGCTCCCCTTTGGACCGGACGTCGCCCCGCGCCAGCAGCCGACCGGGCGCGCGCCGGAGCGCCATGCGTAGCGACGGGGCGGGCGGTTCGCCACGGGTCCCCGGCCCGAGCGACCTCCGCCCACAATTCCTCCTGCGCCCCGGGGTGGTCTTCCTCAATCACGGTTCGTACGGAGCCTGCCCCCGTCCGGTGTTCGACACCTACCAGCAATGGCAGCGGGAATTGGAAGAGCAACCGGTGGAGTTTCTCCACTACCGCTTCAAGGGACTGATGCGATCGGCGCGGGAGGCACTCTCGACGTTCCTCAACGTCGATCCGGATGACGTCATCTATGTCCCCAACGCCACGACCGGCCTCAACATCGTGGCCCGTTCCCTGGCGCTCCAGCCGGGCGACGAGATCCTGGGGACCGATCACGAGTACGGGGCGCTCGACCGGACGTGGAGGTTTGTCTGCGAGCAGCGGGGAGCCCGCTACGTGCGGGCCGGCGTGCCGGTACCGGTGGACTCCCCCGACCAGGTGGTGGAGGCGGTGTGGTCACGCGTCACCTCACGGACCCGCGTGCTCTTCCTCAGCCACATCACCTCGCCCACGGCGCTGATCCTCCCGGTCGAGCCTCTCCTACGGCGGGCGCGCCGGCAGGGGATCCTGACCGTGGTCGATGGGGCGCACACGCCGGGGCAGATCCCGCTGGATCTGCGCGCGCTCGACGCGGACTTCTATGCCGGGAACTGCCACAAGTGGATGTGCGCCCCCAAAGGATCGGGGTTTCTATACGCCCGCCGCGAGGTGCAACCCCTCCTGGCACCCTTGGTCGTGAGTTGGGGCTGGCGATCCGGGTTCATCGATGAACAGGAGTGGCAGGGGACCCGGGACATCGCCGCGTTCCTCTCCGTGCCGGCCGCGATCGAGTTTTTGCGGGCGAACAACTGGCCCGAGGTCCGTCGGACCTGCCACGCTCTGGCTTCGGCCGCCCGATCGGCGCTCCTGGCCCTTGGCGGCCTGCCCCCCCTCGCCCCGGACTCCCCCACCTGGTACGCGCAGATGGTGTGCGTCCCCCTCCCTCTCGCGGACGCGGACGGAGCGCGCCGCCGCTTGTGGTCCGAGTTCGGGATCGAAGCTCCGATCACCGTGTGGGACGGCCGCACCCTGATCCGGGTCTCCATCCAGGGCTACAACTCCCAGGCCGACATCGATGCGTTGGTGGCCGCGGCGGGCCGCCTGCTCGAGGCGGAGGGAGAGCGGCGCTAGCGACGCCGGGCCGCGGTGAAGTCCCGGACGGACTCCGGGACGCGGCCAACCGCCCGGGCGGATCGAGGGTGACGATCCATTCGCCATGGCGGAGCGAAGCTGCGGGGACCCGCGTGCGCACGCCTCAACCCCCGAACCAGCTCCCGATCGTTCCGACCGCGCTGCCCACGCGTTGTCGAATCGCCAGTTCGCATTCAAAGGCCCGCTGCCCGCGGCCCACGGCATAGTAGGCGAGCATCTTCACGCAATCCTTCGCCATGATGGCCGCCGCATGGGTGGCCCCGCCGGTGGATATCGGCCCGCGGATCAATGGGTGGGCCGCGGTCCTGCCTCCCCAATAGGCTCCGTAACGGAAGTACCGCTTGGTCATCCGGGACGCCCGAACGGAGTGCCGCACCACCGCTTGGCCGCAGTAGTATATGATCCCTCCGCTCCGGTACGTCCGATAGCAAAACTCGAGATCCTCGCCGGTCAGGCGACCCGACTTCGAAATGCCCAGCGCCGTTTCGAACACCCCGACACGTGTGAACGTACTCCTCCGGGCCGAGAAGTTTGCCGTCCACAGTGCGCGTGGGTGCGCAAGCCGGATGGTCCCCTCGCCCATATCGAGATGGGCGAAGAATGCGGCCATATCGTAACGGGGGGAGGCGTTGCGGAACCACAGCGGGCAGGCATCGGGGAGGACCAGCGCAATCTTGCCCCCGACGCACCACGCTTCGGGGTAGGCCCCATACGTGGCGGCCAGAACCTGCAACCAGTCGGGGGCCGGCGCGCAGTCATCATCAGTAAACGCCACAACCTCCCCCTGCGCCACGCGGATCCCGGCGTTGCGGGCGGCGGAGGACCCCTGCGTTTGCTCAAGGACGTACCGCACCTCCGGACGGGCGCGGCGCGCGTAGGAGCGAACCACCGATCGGGTCTCATCGGAGGAGTTGTTGTCAACGACGATGATCTCGTAGGGCGCATCCGTTTCCTGGGCAAGGAGAGCCTCGATCGCCGACGGCAGCATCCGTGCATTGTTGAAGGTCGGGAGCACGACGGAAAACGTGAGCGGTCCTCCGCCCGCGATCGCCTTGATCATTTGCGTAGGGGCAGGCGGCTCCGGACGCCGCCGGCGATCAGCGCCAGCAGTGCCTTCCGCCGGAGGTTCGGAGGGTAGGCCAGAACCGCCTGCACCGCGGCCGTTCCGAGCCTCCGGGCGTCGAGGCGGCCCTCGGCTCGGCCGATCGCCGCCGTCTCCCACCAAACATCTGCCAGCAACCGCCGCCGCCGGAGCCACATACCGGTCCCCCGGGTGGGTTCGGCCAGGAATATCGCGCAGAACTCGCGGGCGGCGGCGAGGGGTGCCGCTGATGTCGCGGCGATGGCCCCGGCGACATGCGCCAGGCTCGCCCTCGCGCCCGGGTCGACGGCAAACTCGGGAAAGGCGGCAAGGGCCAAGCCGAGATGATGCCGCGCCGCCTCGTACCGACGGAGGACTACCAGTTCCCAGGCAACGCTCAGGTCCACGTTGGCGCGGATCTTCCGCGCCAACCGGGATGACCCGGGTTCCGCACGCAAAGCCAGCGCCCCTTCGACCACGGTGTGCATGGCACGTGCAAATGTCCCATCGGCGATCATCTTCGACCACGACCCGTCCAAGGACCGCTGGTACACCGCCACGATCCCGGGGACGAACAGGAATGGAACGCGATGGGCAAGCCGCAACCACAGGTCGAAGTCTTCTCCGATCGGCAGGGTTTCGGTGAACCTGGCCGGTTCGAGCGCATCGCGGCGGAGAAGAACGCCCAGCGTGTTGCCGCAGAAGTTCTGGAGAAGAAGCCGGCGAAAAATATCCCCGGACGGCGCGGTCCTCGAGTCGGGGCAGACCGATTCGCGATCCTGAAACCTGACGACGGCTTGACTGTAAACGACTCCGATTTCGGGGTGTGCCACCATAGCGGAAACTTGGAGGCGAAGCTTGTGCGGAAGCCAGACGTCGTCGTCGTCCAAGAACGCCACGTAGTCTCCACGACACACCTCGATGCCCGCGTTCCGCGCCCTACTGATCCCCCGGTTCACCGGAAGGCGGATGAAGCGGACGGTTGGATAGCGACCCGCAACCTGAGGCGTCTCGTCGTCGGAGGCATCGTCGACGACGATGACCTCGAGATCAAACTCCCGGCCTCTCCCGGCCTGCGCAAAGACCGAGTCCAGGGCCCCCGGCAGTACTGTTGCTCGATTCCGCGTCGTGATGACGACGCTAACCAGTGGAGGCTTTTGTGTCATTGCGCCCACTTCATGACCGGCCATCACCCCACCACCCCAGGCGCCCGCCGCCGCCCGTGCTCTCGGTCGGGGCCGCACGATCGCCCCGTCCTGCGTTCGTCGTCGGGGAAAGGGCGATGACCGTGCTCTTCCGGCCTCGTTGTTAGGTACCCCAAAAGAATGACGTGAAGGACCTCGCCGGCGGATCCGATCGACGCCGTTCGCGTTCGGGACTCCGACCGAGGGACAAACCGTCCACTCCCCTCAGCATATGCGGGGCTCAACTCACGGCGAGTGCTCACCGACATCATCGCACCCCCACAAGGCGGTACACCGTGAAGTCGCTTGGCGCGGCCAGGACGTTGCGGTATTATCACACTGCCCGGGGACTCAACCGAGGGCGAAACGGGCGGTGAAACTCGTCGGGGAAGCCGCCTGGAGGGAGGAGCCCGGACGTGAAACACCCTCACGACCGTCGGCTGGACAGGGAGGGAGCGCTCGTGGAATCCGAAGTCATCCCGGACGCGCACACGACGTTCCGCATGCCTGTGGGATCCGGCTTGCGGCGACTCACCCTGAGGGTACGGGATCTCGACGCCGTGCAGTCGTTTTATGCCGAGCGCGTGGGGATGCCGCTTCAGAGGCTCAACGTGGACAGTATCGAACTGACGCCGGCTGGCGGCGCATTTACGCTGGAACTGATCGCATCCCCGCAGGCGCCGCAGCGGCCTCACCCGTCGGTGGGACTCTACCACTTCGCGCTGCTGCTTCCCGGCCGAGCCGCTCTGGCGGCGGTGATCCGGCGCCTTCTGGAGGCGAAGTGGCCGCTCGACGGCGCGAGCGACCACGGGGTATCCGAAGCGTTCTATCTGCGAGATCCTGAGGGGAACGGGATCGAGCTCTACTGCGACCGCCCCCGGGAAAGTTGGCCCGTCCGTTCGGGAGGGGTTGAGATGGTGACCAAGCCGCTGGACGTGACCGGCCTGCTCGCGGAGGCGAAGTCGCCCGGCCCATTGGATCCGGCGACGGTGTTCGGCCATATCCACCTGCACGTCGCCGATCTGGGCGAAGGCGAGCGCTTTTACGCGGGAGGCCTGGGTCTCGATGTCACGCAGCGTTCGTATCCCGGCGCGTTGTTCCTTTCCGTTGGCGGCTACCATCACCATGTGGGCCTCAACACATGGGCTCAAGGCCGGCGAGCAGCCGAAGGTGCAACCGGCCTGACCCGGTACGCCTGGGCCGTGCCCGCTGGGGCGCTCCCCCGGCTGGGGGGGCACTTGCGTGCCCGCAACGTGCCGTTCGAAGAAGTCGAGGCGGGGATCGCGCTCAGTGACCCCGCGGGCGTCCGGATCGAGATCCGCGAAACCTAGCCGATCCAGCGACCTCCGACCCTCTTCCGGCACCATGCCGTGCCGCCCCGGCCGGCGAAGACCGTTACCGATCGGTCGGGGTGAATGTTCGAAGATAGTTGATCACATGCCAGCGCTCGGCGTCGGACAGCCGATGCTCGAACCCCGGCATGCCGGTACCCCCCATGCCGTAGGTGATCCAGAAGAACAGCCGGCCGTCGGGATGCGTATGGCCCGACGCAAAATGGATCATGAAATCCGTGGGCGGGGGGTAGAGGTTCACCGCCGCGGCGCCGTCGCCACGCCCCTCCAACCCGTGACACGTCTGACAATACGTTTGGTACACGCGCCTGCCGATGGCAATGGACGCGGCGGTCGGGGGATAGGGGTTGCGTCGAGCATCGATCCCCACGTGATTGCTCGGGGGCGACAAGAGGGATCCCCTGACCACTACCGCCGCCCCCGCGATGGCGAACCCCACCGCGATCGCTACACGATAGCGCCTTGCCGCGAACGGCGGCCCTGTCCTCCGCCACCCCATGACGGCTAGAAGAAACCCCGCCAATAGACACCCCATCCCGATGAACAAGGCCCCGCTCATCATCCGTCACAGGTACCGATGGCAGGTACGGGGAGTGGCCCCGGCGTACGAGCGAACGTGCAAGGTTTGGGATGCTCGTCGCACAACACCGGCGACACCCATTCGCCTCCTCTGCATCTGCGACAACCACTCATCGATGCTCCCCGCCCTCGTTTACCGATCGAGGAGGACGGCTTATCGGCCCCCCGAATAGACCGCTGCGAGGCTGGATTCTGCCGGGGTGGGCGCCAAGGACATGCGGAATTGGATGGAGTCGATTCGGATCAGCCTCTCCCTCTTGCTGCTCTTGGGGGGGACGGCGACATTCCCCGCCACGTGGCCGCCGGCCTCTTCGCATGCGTCCGCTGCCAGTCCTCCTGGCCTCCCCTTCCCCGCTCGGGACGTGCTGACCCAAGCCAATGACAACGCCCGCACGGGCGCCTATCTGGCCGAGCGGACGCTGACACCGACGGCGGTGCGCTCTCCGCGGTTCGGCAGATTGTATACGCGCTTCGTTGACGGCGACGTTCAGGCACAACCGCTGTACGTCCACGACGTCCGCACCCGCTCCGCGGGCGTCAAGAACCTCGTTTTTGTCGCCACCGCCAAAAACATTGTGTACGCCTTCGACGCGGACGACCGGCAACCGAGTCCCACCTCTGGGGTGGTGTGGAAGATCTCGCTCGGCCCGTCGCGGCAATTGCGCCGGCCCACGTGTGCACCGGGGCAGGTGCGGAACTGCGACAGCCGCGACGGCGGAGAGGTCTGCGCCCAGACCTACAACGGCTTTGTCGGCGTCACCAGCACTCCGGTGATCGATCGGCAGGCGGGGATCATGTACGTCGTGGCCAGGGTCTCCACGCACAAAGACGCGCCCGACGACGGAGCGAACTATCTGTACGCGATCGACATAGCCGACGGCAGCTATCGATTGCCTCCGCGGAAGATCGACGGGATCGATCGCCAAAGCGGCGATGTCCTCGACGCTCACTGCCAGCGGAATCGACCGGGACTTTTGCTGCTCGGAGGCATCGTCTATGTGGGCTACGGCTCGTTGCAGTGCGATGGGTTCTGCCCCATCACGCGCAAGCCTTACCACGGCTGGATCCTGGGGTATCGGACCTCTGACCTCGCCCAGGTGGCGATCTTCAACACGAGCCCCGGCGGCGCGGGGGCGTCGGTCTGGCAGTCGGGGAGCGGGCTCGTTGGGCTGCCGAACGGGACGATCTATGCCGAGACCGGGAACGACTACATTGCCTGCGACGACCCGAGGTTCACGGAAGCCTTTAAGGCCAAGTACTTTGACAAGTGCTCACCGGCTGAGGTCCGGTTGGGCAATAGCTTTGTGAAGCTGCGGGTCACGGGCCCCCCCCCCGGCCTTGCGCTCGCGGGGTATTTCAAGCCGAAGAACGCCGTCCAGTTGCGGGATGCGGACGTCGATCTTGGGGCGGGGGGACCGATGGCCCTGCCCGGGGGGCGATTGATCGGCGGCGGCAAGCAGGGGAGGTTTTACGTCCTCGATGCCGCGGACATGCACCTGACCCAAGACGACCAGCAGCCCGCGCCGGCATCCTCGGAGGGATTTCAGGCATTCTTCAATACGTGGCACCTCGACTCGCACCACCCCCGTTGCTCCTACAATGTGACGGCCGGCAATTGTTATGTCGATCCGAGCGCGTACGGAACCGCGGAGACCTTCGGTGCGAACATTCATGGGGCGCCGGTCTACTGGCAGGGGCCCAACCCCCGTTACGGGCTGATCTACAAAATGGCCGAGAAAGATTACCTAAAGGCATTCGCGTACGATTTGATCAAGAACCACGTCGGCGAGCGAGCTGAGCTCGTTGCCGCCGTTCGTCCGCCCGACGGGATGCCGGGCGGCTTCAGTTCGTTGTCGGCAAACGGCCGCACGGGCGGCATCCTCTGGACATCGTTTCCGGATGGCGATGCCGAGTGGACCAATCGCCCCGGGGTCCTCGCTGCGTTTGATGCGCTGACCCTTCGGGTGCTGTGGAGTGACCCCGGGCTGGCCCCGGACTCCGGCGGGACGGCAGGCCGCTCGCCAGGGGGGGATGATCGCGTGCTTTTTTCGAAGTTCACCCCGCCAACGATTGCGGACGGCAAGGTCTTCTTGGCGACGTTCTCAAACCAGCTTCTTGTCTATGGGTTACGGGACCGCTAGCCCCGCCGTCCAACGCCCCCACGACACGATCGGCCGAAGGGGCCGTCCCCCGGCCCGCGCGTTAGGCCGTTCGTGGATCACGGTCCCGCCGGGACGAAAGTCCCCAAGCTGTCTGCGGTCACTAACAACTGTTGGCTCCCGTCGAACCGCGTCACCGGCAATAGTTTCCACCCGCCGCCGTCCGATTGGAGCACCGCGGTGCCATGCACCGCGTATCGGAGGACCACCGTGACGGGGTGTGCGAGTACGGCCGGCGTCGCCGACGCCGAGTAAGTAGCCTCGATGCGGTAGGCGTTCCCCTCAAAGCGCCGGCCGGCCGGCACGGGGGCGACGGTCGCAGGATCGAGGGGAGTAATCATGATCCTCACCGAGGTTTCCCCCGCCCGACCTGCGAGAGCGCCGGCCGGGAAGGTCACCAGGGCTTGATCATCATCGGTGTCGACCTCAGCGGCTCGCGACCCCTGAGGGTCGAACGGGACCGTTCCGATTCTCGGTTCGGGACGCCGATTGTCCCCGGCGCGATCCCCCGGTGGGTGCACCCAGCGGTACGGAGGTAGCGGCGCCAGCCCATCATACAGCAGGCGAACCGGGAGCGACTGCGAGGCGGCCACGGCCGCGAGGTACACGAGGACGGCAGCCATCCCCCATCCAATCGGGGGAATCTTCGCACGGATGCAGGGGTGTCCCCTCACGTTCCTCCTCGAGGATTAGGGCCCCCGTTCGCGGGAATCACCGGCCCTTGCCTCGGAGCAGGGTCGCGCGCACCGAATGAGAGATCGCAGGCGTCTGCGCCGGACCCCTATCGCCTCGCCGAAAGCAGATCGCCGTCCCCATCGGCCCACCGCAGACCCGGCGGCGAAAATCCTCCCGAGGGCACGTCGCCCAACCTCGGCCGGGCGCGGTACCGTGCGTCAACGTACGGTCCGCCGCCGGCCGGCAAACCCCGCGACCAGCCCCGCCGTGCCGAGCGCAACGCCGGCGATCCCCACCACCCGGGCCTGCGATGCGCCTGCCGACGCATCGCGCGCAGCGGATAGCGCCCCGTCGATCCGAGGGCCCAGGCGGTCCAGGTGACCGGCGATTTCTCCGATCGAAGGATCCTTGGCGGGGAATTCGATCGCCGATGGATCGACCACTGGGTCAAACGTTGTCTCCGAGCTGGTAAACGACTCGTCGACCTTTTGGGTGCCGATCGTCCCGACAAAATGGAACGTGTAGTTACCCGGCCGCGTCGGGATAATTGCGGCGCGGTAGTCACCAGGCGTGCCAATGCTCTTCTCAAACGCGGGCGTGAGCGGCTGCGCCGGCATGCGCTCCTTCCCGAAGATGACCTCGACCGTCAGGGTGTCACCGAGATCCGTCACCGGCTTGCCCCCCGAGTCCTTCAGCAGCAACTGCACGCCGTTTTTGAGACCGGCGTACACAGGCTCGTCCGCCCACCCGACGGTCATCTCGTACCCCCCCGCTTTTCGGTGCGTGTGCGCAAACACGGAGGGCGGCAGCAGCAGGAGCGGCGCACCTGCGATCAGACATCCGATGGCCATCAACACAACGCGCGCCATACCTCACCCCCTGAGGGAGAATTGCGACGTCGCCCCGAGCCTGACATCGTCCGTCCACATTCGCTCTTTCCACCGTCACCCGGAGGTCAACCACTTACGTGGCGGGCCTCGCCGAGGCTCCCTCGCGTTCTCCGCCTCGCCAGAGGAACCAATACAGCAGGGCAAGGAGCGGAATCGCGTACATCATCTGCCCCATCACCCACATCGCCGCTCCCCCCAGCCTGAGATCGTCGAGCGGGGAGAGCCCCCAGAGGCGCGGCACAACCGTGTAATACACGTACAGGGGGTGGTCGGCGAACGCCAGGTAAAATCCCAACATGAAGTTCACGACGTCGGCCACGCCGATCATCACCAAGCGCATCCCCACCGACGCACCGGCCAATCGAGGCGAAGGGGAGGCGATGATCCCCCAGAACAGCAGGCCGCCCGCCACAAAACTCGCGTGCTCCAGCGCGTGAATCGTCGGACTTCGCAGGGTCGCGTCGTACGCAGCGGGAAGATGCCAAAAGAGGAGAATCCCGTTGTAGAGGATGGTGACGGGGGCCGGGGATACGAGCTCGCGGTAAAGCCGCCGCAGGGCGGCCCGTTGGTAGACCCAGCCGATGAGGGTGGCCGGCATGCCCAGGACGAGCAACGGCGGGGCGACGATCATGAGCAACATATGCTGAACCATGTGCAGCGTGAACAGATACGCGGCTCCGGCATGGACGGGCGACAGGAGTGCAACGACCAGGACGAAGCACCCCCCCCAGAAATACAAAGGCCGGCGATCCCGGACGGGAAAGGACCGAAGGATCCACACGTAAACGGCCGCCGCCGAAATGATCGCGGCGACGATTGGGGGATCCCAACTCCAATCCGTCCACCGCAGCGTCGCGGTCATTCCGGGGCCCTCGCCTGCCGGTACGTCATGAGCCCATCGTGGGGAAGGACGGTCCCCCCCCGCCCGATCTGGTGAGACCTTGAACGACCGCGAAGGTCGCCAGCTCGACCCGATTGCGTAGATGGAGCTTAGCGAGAATATTTTGCAGGTGTCGCTTCACCGTGCCTTCCACGATGCCTACGGTGGCGGCGATCTCCTTGTTCGCCAGGCCGCGGGAAACAAGCGCGAGGATCTCCTCCTCCCGGGGAGTCAGCGTAGGGAGAGCTCCGCGAGGCACCGCGGTCTGACGCATGAACTCCCGGAGGATCCGTTCGGCGATCGCCCGAGGGATACGCGCATCCCCCTGCACGAGCGCAGTCAGGTACTGCAGCCACACGCCGGGATCGACGTTCTTAATGAGATACCCTTGGGCGCCAGACCGGATGGCTTCGAAGAGGTCTTGGGGATCGTCGGAGACGCTGAGCACGACGACCAACGTCGAGGGAAGTTCCTCCTTGATAATGCGGATGGCCTCGAGTCCATTGAGGCGCGGCATCCGCAAATCCATCAGCACAAGGTCGGGCGCGAGCTCACGCACGCGCGCGATGCCTTCGTATCCATCGCTTGCCTCGCCGATCACAACAAACTCGGGAGACTCGCCGAGGATCGCGCGGATGCCCCGACGGGCGAGGTCGCTGTCATCGACGATCAGCGTTCGTGTCATACTTGCGGCCCTACCCGTGAGCCTGGGGGATTCGGAAGATGACCGAGGTCCCACCCCCCCCAGGACCCCCCGTGATCGTGACCTTCCCGCCGACTGCTCGCGCGTGCTCGCGGACGGCGGTCAGCCCGTAGCGCCCCTCCCCAGGTCCCGGGGGAAGATCGGGAAAGCCCTTCCCATCGTCGCCGATGGCCACGATGACCTCACCAGCCTCCCAACCGATAGAGACCCTCACCGTGCGCGCTCGCGCATGTTTGGCCACGTTGTGGAGCGCCTCTCGCAAGATCGCCATCGCATGGAGTTGCGACTCCAACGCGAGTTTGGGGGGGCCTCCTTCCTCGACTACGCTGCCGGTGAGGCCGTGGATCTCCCCAAATCGGTCGACGTAGGTGCGGGCCCAGGCGGTAAACGACTGGCCCGGTTCAGGACCGGTGCGTAGGTCGAAAATCGCATCGCGAACGCTCTGGGAGGTATCCTGCACCGTCTGGACAATTTCGGCCGCAAGCGTACGGGCGCCGGTCGCGTCGGCAGGACCGAGGATACGACCGAGGGCAGTCGCCTTCACATTCAGGAAGAACAGCACCTGGGAGATGCCATCGTGCAACTCCCGGGCCAACCGTTCGCGCTCCTGAGATACGGCCTGCTGGATTTCCGTTGCTCGCAACTGCGCATCGGCCGCCTCGAGACGCCGATAAATGGGCACGAGGATCAACGCGGAAATGCAGAGGGCGGCAATCCCAGTAAGCGCATTCCCCAGCATCTCAGGCACCAGGCCATGCAAGACCTCGTGCCGGACTACTTCAGCCCCAAAGACGACGAGCGCGGGAAGAAGGACGATCGAAAGGCGGAAGGCGAGGCGCCAGGCGTGCGGGGGAGTAAAACGGACAAGCCCCCAGGGGGTCGCTTTTCTCCCCCACGGGTGCATCACTTCACCTGGCCGCGCCATATCGCCATTATAGGCCGATTGGCCGCCCTTCCACGTCCTGTCACTCCCTTCGCCTAGAGTTCAAGCAGCGCCGGCTTTGGCACTCCAATCTTCGGTTGTCCGTATCACCAAAACCGCAGGATTGCGTACGTCATCGTGCTCGCTTCGGCGATGAGAGACAACGGCGGCCGGCTCCCGTCCGGATCGCCGGGGGTCATCGCGGCCATCGTCACCGAGAAACCAAAAGAACCCCGCTTCGTCGCGCCGTCGTCGGCGGAAATCGCGTACCATCGGACGGCGTATGTTCCGGGGCCGAGGTGGGGAGGCACAATTTTAAGCACGGTGTGGTTGGGCACGTTCGTGTCGAGCCCACCCGAGGCGAGAACCTTCTGATGTACATCAACCAGGTGCAGGCTGCTCCCCTTCGCGAGTGCCTCACTGAACCACGCCCGAATGACCGGTGGGGACAGCTTGAGAGATGCCCCGTTGATCGGAGAGGATTTCACCATGGCCGCATGGCTCCACGCCGGAGACGGGGAGAAGAAAGCCCCAATGACCGTGACCAGGCATGCTCCAAGCAAGAAGAACAGCCGCATCAATCCACCCCCTCCAGCAACCTTGGCACGGCACGACCAACCCGGCTTCCGCTATCGGCACCTTACCATCTGTGCGGACCGGCGGCAATGTGACGAAAGTAGTAGGAGCAACGACCATTCCGTCCAGCCGAGCGCGTTCAGGAGATCAAATCATAGTCGTCTATGCGCCAGAGGATCTCCGCGTATGGTGGATGAATCGTGATGCCGAAATCGGGATGAATACGGTGATCGGAGGCGAGGTGCCGCCATCCCGTCGAGTCTCTTAAGTTTAGCCCACTGGCAGGCAGGGACGTGTCGGCCGCCCCTGCGCAGCCGCGATCCGCCCGGGCGACGCGCTCATCGTCGCCCCTCAAAGGCGAGGCGCAGCCCGGCGCCAATCAAGATCGTCCCGGTGAACCGATCCAAGGTGCGCGTCACTGTAGGACGATGGAGAAATCCAGCCATTGATCGCGTCGCGATGATCAACGCGGCGAGCCAGGGGATCGTCTCGGTTATGTGGACCGCAACGAGGAGTGCAACGAACGGTCCCACCGCCACCCCAGCCGGGACGAACTGCGGCAGGAACGTGACGTAGAAGACTCCCACTTTTGGATTGGTCAGGTTGGACAGCAACCCGCGAGCAAACCACGCCGCGGCGCCGCGGTCGTACGCGAGGATGGTCTCGCGACCGATTGCCGGCTCGCTCGCGGGGGTGCGCGGCGCGTGGTCCCCGTCCGGTACCCCACGGTGTGAGCGCAACACCAGGTGCGCGCCGAGCCAGGTCAAGTAGGCGGCGCCGATCCCGCGCAGGATGGTGTACGCCAGATGGGAGGCGGCGAGCAAGACGCCGACCCCAAGCGCCACGGCGAGCCCCCAGATGAGCAGCCGCAGCAGATGCCGAACGAGGTGGCGGCGGCACGGCGAGGTCCTTCGACTGCAGTCGTCCGCAGCACGAGCGCCGTATCCAACCCGGGGGTAATGATCAAGACTGCAGCCGCGGCTGCAAAAGCGAGCACAGCGACGGTTGGGGACATCAAGAACTCGTCGGCCATGTTTCGTGCCGCTCACGCATGAGATCCGAGGCTCCGCCTCTTGCCCAATGAAAGGCATTCAGTGTTGCTAAGAAACATGACTGGACGTCCTCACCTTGGGCAACCGCGCAGCCTGAGGGCTGCTCATTCACCTGTCGAGAATATGCGCCAGCAACGCATTGAGGTTCTCGTTAAGGATCGCCAGCCGTCAGAGTGGAACCCTGCGTTGGCGCGGCGGGGGCGTTCGCCGGAAACATTTGCTTAGATTGAGCGACCTGAGAGATAGGTAACAGATTGTACCGGACACATGGGTAACACTCCTTCCCTGAAAGGGGGGAGGGAAGATGCCCTGGAGGGAGTGTTCGGTGATGGACGAGAGAATGCGGTTTGTCGCTCGTCGGCTCGG